>VHCZ01000090.1 GCA_016871535.1 Verrucomicrobiota bacterium | reverse complement strand
TTTTGGCTGTGGCCAAGGCGGCGAGGTCCGAGCATCCCCAACGCGGGCTGTAAGGACCGAGCCAACGCAGGCCACGGACAAAAGACCCGCCGCCCGGAGGGTTTTCGCGCCAAAGGCCGCCTGGCTTTGTTGCTCCTCAGTCGAAGATCCAGGGAGGATATTCTCCTTCGTCGCGCCTCGCCATCCGGCCTTTGGCGCGAAAACAGGACCCCGCGGAATTTTCGGACACGCTCTTAGCCTGTTTTCGCTGTTCACAATGCTTCGTTTCGGTTGGCTATGGTTCTGTCTGCCTGGCTTGTTCGGCTCGATCCCGCGTGTCTGGGCCGCGCCGGACATTGCCATTCTCCTGACGGACCAGCAACGCGCCGACGCGTTGGGGATTGTCGATTCGACGTTCCAGACGCCCGCCATGGATCAACTCGCGCGAGGCGGCGTGCGCTTTACTCGGGCGTTTTGCGCGACGCCGCAGTGTTCGCCCGCGCGGGCCGCGCTGCTCACCGGCAAATACCCTCATCGCGTCGGCGTCATGGGGAACGTGGGTTCAACTCCGGTCTCCGCCGGAATGTCCCCGGGGTTGGATCCTGACGTGACGAGTCTCGGGAAGATTTTCGCCGCCGCCGGCTATGAGACGGCCTATTTCGGCAAGTGGCACCTAGGCGGAACGCCACGCAACCACGGCTTTCAAATCTCCGGCGCGGAACGGAACGACGAGGAGTCCACACGCCAGGCGCTGGCCTTTCTGAACCGGCGCCGCGACGCCGGCGTGCCCCGGCGTCCGTTGCTGCTCATTGTAAGCTGGGTGAACCCGCACGACATCTACGACGTAAACCGTGCCGCGGGTTCCGCTTCGATCGCAGCCTCATCACCGCAGCTTCCGTTACCTGTAAACCTGAAGGACGATCTCTCGAAGAAGCCGTTTCCTCAGCGTCACTATTTGGAGGCCGATCAAGGTCGCGCCGTGCAGGATTATCAGGCGGAACACTGGCAGCGCTACTTCGCGCTTTACCGGCGTCTCACCGCGAAAGTCGATTCGCAAATCGGCGAGGTGGCCGCCGCGCTTCGCCGGAACGACCCGAACACGTTGATCGTGCTTTCTTCGGATCACGGCGACCTGGCCGGGGCGCACGGCTTGCCGTTCAAAGGTCCAGCCATGTACGAGGAATTAGTGCGGGTGCCCTTGCTGATTTCTCAACCAGGCCAGATCACGCCCCGGATTTCCAACGCCCTGGTGAGCCATCTGGATCTTCTGCCGAGCCTTTGCGAACTCGCGGGAATCGCCGTGCCCGCCGACCTGGACGGACAATCGCTTGCGCCATTGCTCACGGGCAAACGGACGCAACTGCGAGGACGCGACGCCATCTTCGGCGAGTACTACGGCAAACAGAACTGGCGCGTGCCCATCCGCATGATCCGAAGCGAGGATTGGAAATATGTCCGCTACGCGCACTACGGCGAGGAGCTGTACCAGTTGAAATCGGATCCGGCAGAAATCCACAATCTCGCCAACGCGGCTGCGCATCGCAGGGTGAAGAATCGCCTCGCCGCCCGGCAAGACCGGTCTATGGAGGATTCCTCGGATCCATTTCCAACGCTTACCGCGACGGATCGGTCCGGGCGGTCTTTGGAATCTCCGAACGAAACCAAATCCGGACGCGAACGGCCTCCGAATATCGTGATGATCGTGGGTGACGATCAAGGCTGGGGCGATTTCGGTTTCATGGGACATCCCGTGATCCGGACGCCGCACCTGGACAAGCTGGCTTCGGAGAGCGCGGTTTTCCCGAATGGCTACGTTCCGACCTCGCTATGCCGCGCAAGTCTCGCCACGTTGTTGACGGGCCTTTACGCGAGCCAGCACAAGATTTGTTGCAACGATCCGCCCGACGGCATCGCGCGCGAGGCCATGCCCCCCTTCCTGCGGAACGCTCCCACGGTTCCCCGCCTCCTGCAAACGCGCGGCTATCGCAGCCTCCAGACGGGCAAGTTCTGGGAAGGCCATTACTCGAACGGCGGCTTCACGCACGGCATGACTGAAAAGGGCCGGCACGGGGACGCGGGCCTGATCATTGGCCGGCAAACGTTGCAGCCGATTTACGACTTTATCGAGGCGGGCGGCGAGGAGCCGTTCTTCGTTTGGTACGCGCCGATGATGCCGCACGAGCCGCACAACCCGCCGGAACGGCTCTTGCAGAAATACGCCGCACCGGACCGGCCCTTGAAGCTCGCCCGGTACTGGGCGATGTGCGAGTGGTTCGATGAAACCTGCGGCGCCCTGCTCGAATATCTGGATCGCAAGAATCTTCGCGACAACACGCTGGTGGTTTTCGTCGTGGACAACGGCTGGATCCAGGAGACCGGTCCAAAGCAAACAACGCGCGGCTGGTTTGCGCCGAAGAGCAAGCTCTCACCTTACGACGGCGGGGTGCGCACGCCGATCCTGCTGCGTTGGCCCGGACGCATGAAGCCTGGCCGCCACGACGATCTGACTTCAACCATCGACCTCGCGCCCACGATCCTGGCGGCTTGTGGCCTTCAACCCACGCCCGCGATGCCGGGCTTGAGCCTGCTCGACGTCGCGGCTGGCAGAGCAAGACTGAAACGCAACGCGGTCTTTGGCGAGATTTACCTGCACACGTCCGTGCATCTCGATCAGCCTGCGCTCAACCTGACTCATCGCTGGGTGCGCGAAGGCGACTGGAAATTGATCGTCGATCCCGCCGGCGACCGTCTGCCCGAACTCTACAACCTCGCCCAGGACCCGACTGAACTGGTCAACCTCGCGGCTCGCGAAGCCGGACCCGTGAGGCGTTTGAGCCGCGCGTTGAATCGATGGGTCAAGGAATCCGTCGCTCAGAAGTGAGCTATGTCTAACGCTTCAACGCTGCCTCCAAAGCTCGATTCATGGAGGCTTGAGCCCCTGGGGCGCACCAACACCAATCGTTGAGATTGGTGTCTCCTTCCTGCCAGGCTTGTTCGCTGGGGATGTAGCCCGGCGCACATTCGCCGTAGCCGAGCGTCAACACAAACGAATCCGGCCGCAGTCCCTGTGCGAAGAGTTGATACTCGACGTAGGATTCCGCCGGCAACAAAAGCAGTTGGGCGGCGCCGAAATCGACCACCGGCAGATCAATCAAGTGTCCCGCATCCGCTCGCTTTCGCCAGCTCAACCCCAAAGCGGCCAGGCATTGGCCGAAGGGTTTGGTCTCACTGGCCAGACGGCGCTGGAGATCCTCTACGGTGAAACCAGGAGTATTTCTCGGTTCCAGACGCAGCTTCGCCGTGCGGAAGCCGATCGGCCCGAGCCGATGACGCCGCGTGGACTCCCACGCTTCAACCATCGCCTGATGAATTCGGCTCGCCAGCACCGCGCGATTCTCCGGCGAACCATCGTTGTATTTGCCCGCCGTGACATTGCCGCTGCAACCGGAGGCGTAAATCTGTTTGACCTGGGATTGCTCGCGCTGCCGGCGTTGCCGGGCCATCCCGACGAAATCACTCGAAACTCGGCCCTTGCCGTAATAGCTCATCGGGTGCGTCGCGTAGCAGTGCAGAGCGGCCAAAGGCTGGTCCTGATTCCAAAAGCTCAGGGTCTTGAGCCAGGGATCAATTGTGCCTTCGGGAGCTTCATGGGCAAGTGGATCGCGCGTGGAGCTGGTGCGTCCGAAGGTCAGCAAGCCGTCTGGCCGGACATAACGCCGGTTTGAGGCCACGTTCACCACCTTCGCCTGGCCCAGGCCGATATGCGTGGCCGGCTGGACAGAAGACAGGCATTCTCGCAAGGCCTGAGCGACGCGCTGAACAGCACGCTCGTGGAAATCCAGATCACAAATTGAGCCGGGCGATTGGGCGCTCCGCAAAATGCGTTCGGCTTCGAGATCTACGACCGGCGCGTCGTGCACGTGGACACTGGTCACCAACACGCGAGCTGGCTCAGTGTTCGCGGCTTCGGCCAGCGCGGAGCGCCAGCGATCGTAGGCCTCGTTCCGAATTTCGCACCAATCCACGGAGACCAGCACGATCGGTTTGTCCTGGCTCAACAGCACGAGTCCGTGGGCGAAGAGCGGATCGTCAATGGCCGCCGCCGGGGCAATCCCGCCGCCCATCAAGGCGTGCCCCACTGGCGGTGTCACGTCGGCGGCGAAGTGCGCGAGGCGGATCGCCTTCGCTTCGGCCCGCCTTTCGGCGGCGGCAAGAGGAAACGCGAAAACACTCCCGGCCGTGAACCGCGCGAGGAAATCGCGGCGGGACAACGCAGGCGAAGTTTGAGTTCTTTTCATCTGATAAAAATTCAGCCCAACCACTGAACACTGAATACTGATTACTGATCACTGATCACTTCGGTTGCAGCTTGCCGCTCAGTGAAGCCGGAAATTTTCGATTTTCCAACTCCGCATTCAACCATTACGGTGAACCGGTGGCTCTCGTTCGCATATTGGTCGATGGATATAGTCTGCTGCACAACTGGCCGGCGTTGGCGCCCGGTCAGCCGCGCCATTCTGCCGCCGCCCGCGAAGAATTGATCCACTGGCTCACGCAGTACCGGGACGCCACAGGCACGCCCATTACGATTGTCTTCGACGGCTCAGGCGCTCCGCCGGGCACGCCGAAGATCCCTTCGTCGCCCGAAGTGGAGGTCCTTTATTCCAAAGCGGGCCAGACCGCCGACGACATTATCGAACGCGCCGCCTATCGCTTCCAGGAATACGGCGAGGTCCTGGCCGTGACGGACGATTACGCGGAACGCGATACCGTTCTGGCGATGGGAGGCATGACCTCGGATTGCGCGAATTTCATCGAAACCGTTTGCGCGACGTTGCAGGACCTGCAGAGAGACTTGAAACACTACAATCGCCGTGAGCTGAGCCGGTTCAGGCAGCCGCGAAATTGAGATCCGCTCCATGAACACACGGGCAACTTGCCATGAGCCTGGTAGGAACGGATTCAACTCCGTCCCTGAATTTACTCCGCGGTCGAAAGTGCAATTTCAGGGACGCGGTGGAACGCGTCCTTACCAGCTCATGAGGAATAAGAGCCTGTCTGAAAATTATGAGAGGTGCTGCGGCAAGGGATTTTGGCGGTGGCCGAGGCGGCGAGGTCCGAGCATCCCCGCCGCGGGCTGTGAGGACCGAGCCAACGAAGGCCACGGCCAAAAGACCTGCCGCCCGGAGGGTTTTCGCGCAAAGGGCCGTCTGGCTTCGTTGCTCCTCCGTCGAAGATCCACCAGGGATATTCTCCTTCGTCGCGCCTGACGACCCTTTGCGCGAAAACAGCGCCCCTCAGAATTTTCAGACAGGCTCCAAGCATGCACCCAAAAGACTCGGTCCTGCAGCTTTAGTGTGGTGTCTGATGGTTCTTTTGGCTTTCCCGGCCTTGGCCCAGAAACCTGGCGCACGTCCGGTTCCGAAATACGACGTGCTGTTCGTCGTGGACATCTCGCTTTCCATGTCCCGGGAAAAAGAAGCGGTCGCGCAGACGGTGTTCAATCTGATCCGCACCAGCCTCGCCGATAAAATGGCGACCGGCGATCGCCTGGGAGTCTGGACCTTTAACGAGCGCGTTTACACCACTCGATTCCCGCCGGAGACTTGGACGCCGGAACGAGGCGAGATCATCGCGGATCGCATCGCACGTTACTTGCGCAGCCTTCGCTACGAGCGGCAATCCCAGCCAGGGAAAGCCATCGCAGAAATACTCAAAACCGCCCGGACCTCCAAATCCCTGACCGTTTTCCTTCTGAGCAACGGCGACGCTCCCGTAGTAGGCACGCCCTTCGACCGGAGCCTGAACGTCCTCTATCGCGAATATCGCACAGATCTCCAGCGAGTGGGCAAACCGTTTGTCACGCGGTTCACAATCGACAACGGACAGTTTGTGACCTGGGATGTTTCCGCAGATTTGGGCCAGTCCAAAGAGGCCGAGAATACGTCTCCTTCCAAATCGATCGCAGTTCTGCCCACCAATTCGCCCCGGCGCAGAGCACGGTTGTTACCGAGCTTCCTGAACCGGTGAAATCCACGACGGACCAAACTCCTCTTCAGGCTGCGGCGCCAGCAACGCTCCCTCCTATTGAGTCAAAACCCGCCCCGCCCCCTGCGCCGCAACGTGATGAACCCAAGACGGAAATCACGGCGGCCAAATCCGAACCAGAAAAGATTCCATTGCCGGCAACCCCGGTGGCCACTCCTGCCGACACGAAGCCCAGTCCTTTGCCGGTGCCGAAAGATGATCGAACTGAGCCAACCACTGTGGCGCCAGCTCCAGCAACAAAGGAAATCCCGTCTTCCGAGACCATCACGAAGTCGAACCCACCTTCGCAAGCCGGCGAAACATTGGTGGCAAGCGAACCGGCTCCGAATGTCCGACCATCTCCACCGAGCCAGCCGAATCTAGCGCAGAACGAAATCCGGCCCGCGCGAGCCGAGAATCCGAAGGTCGAAGAAACGCCGCCGCAGACCGCGGCCGCTCTTCCGCCGGACGTCGCGCCGTCGGGCGGGAAGTATGCCGTTTGGGGAGCGTGCTTGCTGATCATGGCGGTGGGCTTGCTCTATTGGTCCGCCCGAAGTCGTCGGCAGCGGCGCCGGCCGAGCTTGATTTTCCGTTCCCTGAATCAAAGGGGAAGATGATTTCAGGCGATGCTGACAAGAAGTGTGTCCCGTACGGAACACGCTTTTTACGCGGACTTGTTCGCGGAGATCATTCCGCGGCCAGTTCGCGCCAGAGGTGCGCGCTCATCCGCATGCCTTTCTCAAAAACTTCGAGATCGAACTTCTCATTCGGCGAATGCGCGTTGTCATCCGGCAATGCGAGGCCCAGCATCAAACTGTCCGCGCCGAGGATTTTTTTGAAGGCGTTCACGATGGGAATCGAGCCGCCTTCGCGCATGAGCACCGGTTCGCAGCCGAAAGCGTTCTTCAAGGCTCGCAACGCCGCCTGAGCGCCGCGGCCTTGCGGCGAAACGAGGTACGGTTCGCCGCCGTGTTCCGGCTTGAATTCGAGGCGCACGGTCGGAGGACAAATCTTGCGGAGGTGGCGCACGAACAACTGCCGCGCGCGTTCCGGCGTTTGGTTCGGAACCAGCCGCGCCGTGATCTTGGCGCTGGCCCAGGCCGGGATGATCGTCTTGCTGCCCGCGCCCTGATACCCGCTCGTCAGTCCGTTGATTTCCAGCGTGGGTCGAACGCTGCGCTGCTCGATCGGCGTGTAACCGCGTTCGCCGAAAAGTTTCGGAACGCCAAGAAATTGCCGGTAGCTCCGTTCGGTGAACTGGAGCCGCGCGAGTTGCTTCCGTTCGTATGCGGTGAGCGGTTCGACGTCGTCGTAGAATCCCGGAATCGTGATGCGCCCGTTTTTGTCGCGCAGCCCGGCCAGCAACTGGCAAAGCGCCAGGGCCGGGTTATCAACCGTTCCCCCAAAAATACCCGAATGCAGATCGCGGTTCGGTCCGTGCAGTTTCACTTCGATGGCCATGATTCCGCGCAGCCCGTAGGTGAAGGTCGGATGGCTTTTGCTGACGAGGCCCGTATCCGAGATCACGATGCCGTCGCAGCGCAGGCGCTCGCGGTTCTTTTCCAGGAACCCCGCCAGGCTTTTGCTCCCGACTTCCTCTTCGCCTTCGATCACGAAGGTCAAGTCGCAAGGCAGTTCGGCGCCGGTCTTCAAATAAGCTTCGACCGCGTTGAGATGAGCGAGGTGCTGCCCTTTGTTGTCGCTTGCGCCTCGGCCAAACAAGGAACTGCCCCGGACGGACGGATCAAAGGGCCGCGTTTTCCAGAGTTCAAAAGGCTCCGGCGGTTGGACGTCGTAGTGCCCGTAAACGACGTAATGCGGTTTGCGCGATGGGCCGCGCTTCGGCGGGCGGGCCAGCACGACCGGGTTTCCTTCGGTCGGACGCAACTCGGCGTTCAGCCCGGCCTCCCGGCAATGCCGCACCAACCACTGCGCGCAAGCGGCCAGATCTTTTCGGTGCGTCGGCTGCGCCGAGACACTGGGGAAACGCACGTATTCGCAAAGCTCCCGGACAAAGCGAGCTTGGTTCTTTTTCAGAAAAGCCAGGACATCTTTCATAAATCGCGGGCGCCAAGGTAACGGCGGTCGGCGATTCCACGCCAGCGAAAAGGCGAACCAGCCGTATCCCTTCAGTTACCGTAGTCCGTGGGATAAGCTACAGCGCGTGGTTATTGGACGCCGCGTTCCCCCTCACCCTGACCCTCTCCCTCAGGGGAGCTCAGGGGAGAGGGAATCCTGCGCCAGCGTATCGACCGATCCGCCGCGCTCAGCTTGTCGGAGTGCGGCCAATGATTCTCTCTCTCCCCAGGGGAGAGGGTTGGGGTGAGGAGAAAGGAAGCGTCGCCTATCCTGCGGTCTCCTCAGTAAGGTAGTTCCTTGGAAGGAGAGAATGGCAAAGGAGCGGCTTACCGAACGTTGTGCCGGTCCATTGCCGTCGATCCGGAAACGGGCGCGGCTTACTGCTTGGTCCGCGGGATGGACGACAAAGCTCGTAGCGCAGAGTTGCACTCTGCCGTATCGCAGAATTGTATCCTGCGGGGCGTCTCCCAGTCCGAGCACGCTGGGAGTGGGCGGAAGCCGTGGCGCGCCGTAACGTTGGAAGAATCGACCGAATCGAAGCAGAGGAGTTTGTTTTTACTGATCCCGCCGGGCGGCTGTGGACGAAACAACGGCAACTCGAATCTCTCAAAGCCGGCGATCTGGAGATCGACTCGTTTGCACTGAGCGATGTTCGGGCGCGGATTTACGTTGACGCGGCCGTGGTCACTTTCCGCATCGAATGGAGAGGCACATTCCGAGGCGTCGATATCAGCGGACCGCAGCGGATGACCGATACATTCGTGAAACGAGACGGGCGCTGGCAATGCGTGGCCAGCCAGACCACCCGCATTCCCCCATGAAAACTGCTACTGAAGAAGGAAGTCTCGTGGGTTCACCGCGAAGTGCCTCGCGACTCAAGACCGTCCGTTCTTGCCCTTGGAAGCAGGAGCGCATCGAATTGCAACAACGTGCAGTGGATCGACGATCTCCACGAAGCCGTCCTCTTCTTCAATGATGAGGTTATGTCGTCCTACCAAGACAAACTCAGGAAAGACAAACTCAGGATGCGGAATCGCATATTCCTTTCCATCGGACGCGCGAACGACGTGGGGGCCTCCTGAACGGAGACGCTTGCGAAGTAATTCCACAGTCATGGTCGAATCGTGAGAGCCGATGTCAAAAGTGTCAAGAAACTGAATCGTTGGTATCTGTTACCGTAGGTAGCGCGGGCGACCCGCCCGCCTCGTTCGGCGACTCGCCGAATTACTCACAATCCCCATTTTCTCCATTTTGACGCCACGTCGAGGTCCAATTCGGATCACAAGTGAGCTTAACCTCAGCCCTTCAGGCTTTTATCTCCTGGATCGATCCTGTGGATAATCGGTGAACTGATAGCCCTGATTCCTGAGAACAACCATCTGAGTAAGTTCACATTGCTTCTTTTGTGAAATTGGACGGTCCTTAAGCCATGATCGAAACGATCGAACCCAACATTTCTACGACCGTCAGCCTCACTCGAGCGCCCATTGTCAAAGCCGCTGCTTCGTCCAGTGTGGATCGCCTGCCGCCGCACTCGGTCGAGGCCGAGCGGGGCGTGCTCGGTTGCGTGCTGCTTTCGCCCAATGACGGCATGGGCGTTTGCATCGAGAAATTCAAGCGCGGCAGCGAGGTCTTTTACGATCTGCGGCATCGGAGCATCTACGAGTTGCTGGCCGAGATGTACGATCAGAAGCAGGCGATCGATCTCATCACCGTCCATCAGCGGCTCCGCGACAAGAACCAGCTCGAAGCCATTGGCGGCCCCGCGTATCTGGCCCAGTTGGTCGATGGGGTTCCGTCGGCGGCGAATCTTCAGTATTATCTGGATATCGTCCGCGAGAAGTATCTCCTCCGAAAAATGATCCAGACGTGCACGGGAGTCGTCGGCCGCGTCTACGACCACGAAGGCGAGGTCGATGCGCTGCTGGACGAGGTCGAGCGGGATATTCTCCGGATTAGCGAGGACCGGGTGGAAGCCAGTTCCCGGACAATCAAGGATCTGGTTCACAAAGCGATCACTACGATTGAGGAATTCCACCAGCGGCAAGGCATGCTGACGGGCATCGGCACCGGCTTCCCGGACTTCGACAAAATGACGAGCGGGTTGCACGCGGGCGAAATGATCGTGATCGCCGCGCGCCCGAGCATGGGAAAGACGTCGTTGGCGATGAATATTGCCGAGCACGTCGCCATCGACCAGAAGCTGCCGGTCGGCGTGTTCAGCCTGGAAATGACGGCGGAGTCGCTGGTGCTGCGCATGCTTTGCTCGCGCTCGCGCGTGAACCTGCGCAGCATCCGGGAGGGATTTCTGGCCGAACGCGATTTTCCGAAGCTGACGGGTTCGGCCGGCAAATTGGCGAGCGCGCCGCTTTTTATCGACGACAGTTCGGGGCTGTCGATTCTTCAGTTGCGCGCGAAGGCCCGGCGGATGTTCCAGCAATACGGCATCAAGCTCTTTGTGATTGACTACTTGCAACTGCTCAATTCTACTTCGCGCCGAGCTGAAAACCGGCAGCAGGAGATTGCGGACATCTCCAACGGCATCAAAGCCCTGGCGAAAGAATTGAACGTCCCGATCATCGTCTTGAGCCAGTTGAATCGCGAATTGGAAAAGGAAAAAAACCGCAAGCCGCGTCTGTCGGATTTGCGTGAATCCGGCGCGATTGAACAGGATGCCGACCTGGTAGGTCTGCTCTACAAAGCGAGCAGCGAGGAGGACGACGAGTCCGCTTCGCAAGCTCAGGACTCGCTGCCGGTCAATCTGCTCATCGCGAAACAGCGGAATGGGCCCACAGGTGATGTCAATTTGACCTTTTTGAGACCTTACACACGCTTTGAGAGCGCCGCCAAAGTCAACGCCGGCGAGATCCTGCAGGACAATTAGATGACGACTTTTTTGGTTCGACAATGGCGGCTGCCGTGGGTGCTGTGCCTGTTCTGCCTGCCCAACCTCTTCGGGCAAACCGTCCAAAAAATCGATATCCGCCACATCGGTCCGCCTGCCGCGAGCGATACCATGATCCGCGCCAATATCCGGGTCAAGGTCGGGGACGTTTACACCCAACGCGGCGTCGATGACGACGTGAAGGCTCTCCTGGCGACGGGCCTGTTTCGCGATGTCCGCGTTTCGGAAACAGATCGCACCGCCCAGGGTGTCACGATCATTTACGTGGTTCAGGGGCATTTGACGCTCACGGAAGTCCGGTTCCAGGGGAACAAGAAATACAGCGCCAAGAAGCTGCTCAAGAAAGTCACCTCCAAAGTCGGGCAACCGCTGGATGAACGCCGGCTTTTCACGGATACGCAGGAGATCCTGAAAATGTATCAAAAAGCCGGCTATCAGCGAACCCAGGTCAAATACACGGTCATTCCAGACGAGAACGCAGGCCGGGGCGTGGCCGTTTTCGAAATCTCCGAAAGCCCCAAGATGCAGATCCGTGATGTGGAGTTCGTGGGGGCGGAAGCTTACACCCAAAAGAAACTCCGCAAGGTCATCAAGACCCGCAGGCATTGGATGTTTTCCTGGCTGACCGGGAGCGGCGTCCTGAAAACCGATCAATTCGAGGACGACAAGGACAAGCTGGTTGAGTTTTACCAGAACGAAGGCTACATCGATTTTGAAATCAAAGAGGTCCAGATCGATCAGGTCGATCCGAAGCACATCACGATTCGGTTCCTGGTCTCCGAGGGCAAGCAATACAAGGTGGGCGCGGTGGAATTCCGGGGCAATTCCCTCTTCAAAGCGGAAGACATCATGAAAGGCGACCGCGGCGTCAAAGGAATCACGATGGTTGCCGGCGAAATCTTCACTCCGAAAGGCCTCGAAACCGACATCGAATCCATCCAGGATTTCTACGGGAGCAAGGGCTACATCGACGTGCGAGTTCAACCGATCAAAAGTCCGAACACCACGCGCGGCACGATGGACCTCATTTACGTCATCCACGACGAGGATAAAGGCAAGTCGTTCATCGAGCGGATCGAAATCAAGGGCAACGTCAAGACCAAGGACCGAGTCATCCGCCGGGAATTGGCGGTCTCGCCCGGCGAGCCCTTCGACATGGTTCGAGTCAAGAGAACCAAAGGCCGCCTCGAACAGATGGGTTTCTTTGAGAAGGTGGAAACCAGCGTCGAGCCGACCGACGTGCCCGCGAACAAGAATCTGGTGATCGACGTCGAGGAAACGACGACCGGGAATATCGAACTGGGCGCCGGATTCAGCTCGGTGGATAACCTGGTGGGTTTCATTGGATTTCGGGAGGGGAACTTTGACCTGTTCAACCCGCCGTTCTTCCGGGGGGGTGGCCAGAAGTTCCGGATCAACGTCATGCTCGGAACGCGGCGCAAGGATTTCCAGATCTCGTTTGCCGAGCCCTGGCTTTTTGGCCATCGCCTGCGCTTTGAAACCGACTTCTACCACCGCGAGTTGAATTTCTACAGCGACCTCTACGATGTCAGCCAGACTGGCGCCCGGCTTGGGTTGGTGCGGGCGCTGGGCAGCGAATTCCTGATCGGCGGCGTCAGTTACACCATCGAAAACATTGGCATCAACGACGTCGATGAACGCGCCCCGTTGCTCATTCAGGAAGAGCAGGGCAACCGGCTGGTTTCCAAGATCGGGGCTTCGATTGCCTTCGACACGCGGAACAACATTCAATTGCCCAGTCGAGGCCAGCGCACGGAATTATCGAGCGAATTGGCGGGCGGTCCGTTCGGAGGCGATACGGACTTTTACAAATTCGAGTTGCGCTCCGCCTGGTATTATCCCGGATTCTTCGAGAATCACATCTGGGAAGTGCGCGGGCGGGCGGGCGTGGCCGAACCGTTCGGCGACACCACGCGCGTGCCTCTGTTCGACCGCTTTTTCCTGGGCGGCGTCGGCTCACTGCGCGGCTATAAATATCGCCAGGTCGGGCCTTATCGCGTCGGCCCGTTTGGCGATCAGGAGCCGATCGGGGGGCACACGTATTGGTTCGGCTCCGTGGAATACAGCGTGCCGATCATCGAGCGATTGCGCTTCGCGGCGTTCTATGACATCGGTAACGTTTATGAAGACTCCTTCAGTTTCAGCCGTTCCCCCGGCCAGAATCTCTACAGCGACAACTGGGGCGTGGGAATCCGGCTCAACATTCCAAGGCTGGGGCCGCTCCGGCTTGATTATGGCATCCCGATCACTCACGACGCTTTCACGAGCGGACGCGGGCGATTTCAGTTCAGCGTCAGTTACACGGCAGACTATTGATTTTGAATTATGAAAAGATGTTTTTCGACTGGGCGAACCCTGAGCGCGCTCCGTTCTCGATCTTTCACTTCATGTTTTCACTGGCGTCCCCCCTCACCCCAGCCCTCTCCCCACGGGAGAGGGAGAATCGATCTCAATTGTGGGAGAACCGCGGTGCGCCTTGGCAGCACGGAATCGTCCGAAGGGGAACCCTCTCCTTGGGGAGAGGGCAGGGTGAGGGGAACAGCGGCATGGGCGTTGAGCAAAGCGCTTTTGTTTGGGGCGATTCTCGCAACGTGGACAGTCTCGGCCCAGGCCCAGATCAAGATTGGGACCGTGGACATGCAGAAGGTCTTCGAAGGCTACTACAAGAAGAAACAAGCCGACGAGATGTTGCAGCAACAAGGCGCCGATGCGGACAAAGTTATCAAAGGCTGGGAGGATGACTTCAAGAAAGCCAATGATGAATATCGCAAGCTGATGGAAGGCGCCAATGACCAGGCCGTTTCGGCCGATGAACGGGAGAGGCGCAAGAAGTCGGCCGAAAGCAAACTCGTCGAGCTCCGCGATATCGAGAAAACCTACACGCAATTCCGGCGCGATGCCGGAACGCGCATCGACGAAATGAAACGCCGCTGGCAGGAACGGATCATTCAGGAAATACGGGAAGTCATCAACCGCAAGGCCAAAGCCGGAAACTTCACCCTGATCCTCGATATCGGAAACCGCTTGGATCTTCCCTATGTCCTCTACACCAATGGGCAGAACGACATGACGGACGAGGTGCTCTCCGAGTTGAATGCCAGCGCGCCGGCCGGCAGTCCGGCGCCCGCCGCGAAAGAGGAAAAGCCGGCCGTGAGCCTGCCGAAACCCGGCGAAGATGAGAAGCCGGGGCGCATTGGTTTGGATACTTCAGCCCCTGGCGCACAAAAAGCCGGAACCTCTACAACCAAACCCGGCAAGAACCCGAAGAAGCCTTAAGCGCGGTTTGTGTAACGTAGGGCAGACATCCTGTCTGCCGGTTGAGGGGCATCCTTGCCCCGTCATTCGCAAGGCCGGAGCGTATTCGACTGTGGCAAACCTCGAGCCCCATTCTGCGCCCAGAAACTCAAAGCGATGCTGCAAAAATCCGGATGCGGAAACTGAATCCTGCCCATGAACTGTCTGGAGAAAGGACCATGGACCCACATTATCTCGGCATCGAAATCGGCGGCACCAAGCTTCAGTTCGTCCTGGGCAACTCCTCGGCCGCCGTGGTTCAGCGCTGGCGCTTCCCGGTTGATAGACACCGGGGCGGCGCAGGCATTCGCGAGCAAATTGCATCTGCTTTGCCCGGAATTCTTGCCAAGACCGAAACCAGGGGCATTGGCGTCGGCTTTGGGGGGCCTGTCGATTGGAAGACGGGCCAGATTTGCTGCTCACATCAGATCGAAGGGTGGACCGATTTCCAACTTGGAACCTGGCTGCAATCACTCGCCAGCCTCCCCGTGCGAGTTGATAACGACGCCAACGTCGCGGCGCTTGGCGAAGCGTTGCACGGAGCGGGGCGCGGCTTGAACCCTGTGTTCTACGTCACGCTCGGCAGCGGAGTGGGCGGAGGGTTCGTTTCGGATGGCCGCATTTACCACGGAGCCAAGCCGGGCGAATCAGAGATCGGCCACGTGCGATTGGACCGCTCAGGAACGATCGTCGAGGGACGCTGTTCCGGGTGGGCCGTGGATGCCAGGATTCGCGAAAGCATCCGAAAGGCGCCCGCCGGTGTCCTCGCTCAATTGGCCGGAAAGGCTGGCGGGAGTGAGGCGCGTTTTCTTGCGGCAGCACTTGCCCAGGGCGACACGCTGGCGCAATGCATTCTTCGTGAACTGGCGGAAGATCTGGCGTTCGGTTTATCTCATGTGGTTCACTTGTTTCACCCGGAGATCATAGCGATCGGCGGCGGACTCTCGTCCGTGGGCGAGCCGTTGCGCGCTGCGGTGGCTGAATCTCTGGCCGTGTTCGTGATGGAAGCGTTCCAGCCGGGACCGAAACTGGCGTTGGCCGCGCTGGGTGAAGACGCAGTGCCGGTGGGCGCTTTGGCGCTGGCGCGTCTCATTTCGCCTTAGCAAAACCGCATGAACGCCCATGGGCCAAACGCATTCTGGAAGTGGTGGCGAATGGCGTTGGTCTGTCTCCTGTTCCCCGCCTCGGCGTTCGCCCACAACCCGGACACGAGCTACACCCGAATCCAGGTTTCACCGAAGCAACTGGAATTCCGGTTCAGCTTCGATGTCACGACTTTGCTGAAGCTCGTCGAACTCGACACGAACCGCGACCGCCGCGTGACGCAGGATGAATTGTCGCAGCACGCCCCCGTGGTCCAGGAGTTTCTTCGCGATCACATTTCCGTTTCGTTCGACTCGTCCAAAACAGACCTGGGAGAAGCGGAGACGCCGTTCTTTTCCGGGAACGCTCCGGAAGTGCCTGAGGGGGATTACCACCTGACGCTGGCGCAATTCGTTTTTCGCAAGCCGTGTGCGGAGTTGCCGATGAGCTTCACGCTCCTCTTCGACATTTTTGACCGGCTTGGCGCTCGCCACACCAACCTGACCTCGATCGAGCAGAACGGCCAGCGCGACGAAGAAATGGTCTTCACGCGTTTTGAGCCGGATTACCTCTACGACACCACAGTTTTCGCGCCGCTCACGGACCTTCTCTGGCGATTCCTCAAGCTGGGCGTGAAGCATATCTTCCTGGGCTACGATCACATCCTGTTTCTGCTCGCGCTGGTCGTCGTGAGCCGGTTTTGGGATCTGGTGAAAATCGTCACCGCGTTCACCGTCGCGCACACGATCACGCTGATCCTGGCGGCGCTCGAACTGGTGCGCTTGCCCCCGCGCCTAATCGAAACGGGTATCGCCGTCACGATCATGTACGTCGCGCTGGAAAACCTCTGGACGAAGGACGCGCGGCATCGCTGGTTGCTCACCTTCGCGTTCGGATTGGTGCACGGGTTTGGGTTTGCGAACGTACTGCGCGAATTGGGATTGCCCGCCAAAGGCGTGATCCGGTGTTTGCTGAGCTTCAACGTCGGCGTCGAACTGGGGCAAATCGGGATTGTGCTGCTGGTGCTGCCCATCGCGTTGTGGCTGGGCAAGCAATCGTTTGCGCAAAGGGCGCGCGTGACGGCTTCGTTGCTGATTTTCCTGTTTGGGCTGGCGTGGTTTGTG
Source organism: Verrucomicrobiota bacterium (assembly GCA_016871535.1). Classification (NCBI taxonomy): domain Bacteria; kingdom Pseudomonadati; phylum Verrucomicrobiota; species Verrucomicrobiota bacterium. The sequence goes on along the minus strand of VHCZ01000090.1, from coordinate 4,560 downwards.
GAACGCGCGTTTGGCGTGAGCTTCATGCCCATCTGAACTTAGAACGATTTCTAAAGGATTGTCATGGCTCGGTGCGCTTTGTCATAGTGCGCCGCGGAATGAAAGACTGGATCACAAGCTATTTGGCTGCGCAAAGGGCCGCACTGGATTCCATCCCGGCAGACACGGTCGCCCGGATGATCGAAACACTGCAACGCGCGTTGCGGGAGGATCGCCAGATTTTTGTGTTCGGCAACGGCGGCAGCGCAGCCAATGCCTCGCACTTCGCCACGGACCTGGGGAAAGGATCTTCCGATAAAGTCGGCAAACGCTTCCGCGTGTTGTCTCTGAACGACAACGTAAGCTGGATGACCGCCTTGGGAAACGATTACGCCTACGAAGATATCTTCGTCCGCCAATTGGAGAACTACGCGCGGCCCGGCGATGTGGTGCTCGCGCTGAGCGTGAGCGGGAATTCCCCGAACGTTGTAAAGGCTCTGGACTGGGCCGGACAGCACGGCCTGACGACTATTGCGTTAGTGGGCAAGAAGCGCGGTCGCGCAGCGCAACTCGCTCAGCAATCGATCGTGATTGATTCGGAACACTTCGGCCGCGTGGAAGACTGCCACATGCACATTTGCCACCTGCTGTGCTACGCCTTCATGGAAAACCCGGCCTGGGGGAAATCTTAAGGGTCAACCTTCCAGAAGCGCATCGCGACCCGTCTCGGATTGGTCGAGGGCTTGAAGAGCCGTCAACATCGCCGACACACGCGTCTCCACCCCAAGTTTCGCCAGGATGTGTTCGACGTGTTTATGGACGGTGCGGAGGCTGATGCCTTCCACGGCGGCGATCTCCGGGTTGCTCTTGCCCTGACAGATCCAATAAAGGACTTCGCCTTCCCTTTGCGTGAGGCCCAGGCGCACAAATTCAGCGGGGCAAACTCCGGTTTTCTCTTCCTTCAAAAACAGGAATTGCCGGCCGCGGCTGTCTTCGGAATAGCGCACGATCAGACGGGAATCGGGCTGCGTAATGACCAGCGGGGCTGGAAGTCCGGTGTTGCCGTTTTGCCTTTGCCAGGCACGGCGGCTTTGAGTCCAGCGGTGCAGTTCGGCCGGCAGTTCGTTCCCGACGAGAGGCCGTGTGAAAAAGTTGGAAAGCCATTGCTCGGCGCGCTTGGTCATCCACAGCGCGCGCCATTCTCCATCCAGAACCACCAGACCCCGATGCATCGAAGCGAACGCTCCGGAAAAGGACTCGGATTTCTGGCGCGACTCGGCAAGGGCGGCCGCATGGCAATGAGCCTCAGCCAGATGAGGTTGGAGAAACTCGAGCACCAGAGCATCCCGCGTGTTGAAGGAACGCCTCCACCGGTTTAATACAACATTGATACGCATGGTGCGTATGGACTGAGACGGATGACATTAGCTACATAATAGGAATGGTCCCACTGCTGCGAGAATGGAGTTTGCGGCACATGACCTGTGGCCGCTCAAGAGCTGCCGCCACGCGAAAAGCGCGGAGGCAGGCTCGGGGTAAAGCAGCAAAGTGGTAAGCCAAACGCAGGGGAGTTCTCTTCGGGGAGCTCCCCTGGAGCTTTCGAACACAAACTCCGTCTAAAGCGACATGACGCCCGCCCGACCCATCCATCTCGAATCGCCGCCTCCCCTCGAGGAGTTCGTCCCGCGGGCCAGCGAATTGCAACCCGCCGTAGTGCCGCGTGACAAATTCCAGCCGTTCCGCCCGCTTCCCGAGCCGGCAATTCAACACGAGGCCACGGAGCGAACGGAGGCCAAATCAAAGAGGCCAGGCTCATAACTCGGGTCGCGGTTGAGCACGTTTTGGTGGGCCACACGCGTCCTCACCAGAATTCCAGATTTCTTCTTTGCCTTGCTTCCGTGCGCTCTGTTTTCTGCGGATGGGATTCAGTGGCTCGGAATCCGGGACCGGCAAAAAAAACTTTGCGGGGGAAATCGGTTGCGGGAATCTATTCGTGTGCCTGCTTCGGATCAGATTCGCAACAAGTTGAGCCAGTTGCCCCACAAGTCTGGCGTCTATCTGATGAAGGACCGCTTCGGCACGGTAATCTACGTAGGCAAGGCGCGCGATCTTCGGAAGCGGGTGAGCCAATACTTTCATCCTTCCCGGAGGCAGGGGTGGGATTTGAAACTCAACGCGTTGATCGAAGCGGTTCATGATTTCGACGTCCATGTTGTCCGAAATGAGGCCGAGGCCATCCTTCTGGAAGGCAAGTTGATCAAGGAATTTCATCCGCGCTACAACGTCAGCTTTCGCGACGACAAGCGGTTCCTCCTCCTGAAGGTCAATCTGAACGATCCCATCCCGCGCTTCACGCTCACGAGACTCAAACCGGAAGACGGCGCGCGCTATTTCGGGCCGTTCGCCAGCTCCGGAGCCTTGCGCCGCACGCTCACGATGATTCGCCGCAAATTCAACTTGCGCGGCTGCCGGCCTTTGACGCCGACCGCGCCGGATTACACGCATTGCCTCTACGCGAATCTCAAATACTGCACCGCACCGTGCATTGGCAACGTGAGCCGCGAACAGTACCTCCTCCAGATCCAGGCGGCTTGCGAGTTCCTCGACGGCCAATCCCAGGAGATGGAGGCAGAGTTGGAAGCGGAGATGAAAAAGGCGTCGGCAGCGTTGGACTTTGAGCACGCGGCCCAATTGCGGGACTTGCTGCGAGACTTGCAGCGCACGACGAAAAAAACGAACAAGTTCGCGCGGCTGCCCTACAAACTTCCCGTCGCGATCGATCCGGAACGCGACCTGGCGGAACTGACGCGGAAATTGAAATTGCCCCGGCTGCCGCAGCGGATCGAAGGCTTCGACATTTCCAACATCAGCGGGACGTTCGCGGTGGCGTCGATGGTCAGCTTCAAGCAAGGCCGTCCGGATCGCGCAAATTATCGCCGTTTCAAAATGACAACCGTCACGGGTCAGGATGACTTCGCTTGCATGGCCGAGACCATTCGCAGGCGGTATTCGCGGTTGCTGCGCGAGTCAGGGGAGGAGAAGGGGGTTGGAACGGAGTATCGGAGTATCGGAGTATCGGGGAAAGGGTCAGAAGCTGCCCCGAACACTCCACCCCGAGACTCCGACACTCCAGCACGCCGACACTCCAGCAACAGCAAGGCGAGCGCCAAGATCAAGACGCAGAACCTCCCCGACTTAATCCTGATCGATGGCGGGAAGGGGCAATTGAATGCCGCGTGCGCGGAGTTGGCGGAGCTGGGCCTCAGCCACATCCCGATCCTCGGACTGGCCAAAGAATTCGAGGAGATTTACACGCCCGGCGAAAGCGAACCGCTTCGCTTGAGCCACGATTCCGGCGCGTTGAAGCTCTTGCAGCGCGTCCGCGATGAATCCCATCGATTCGCCAACACCTACAACGCCCAACTGCGGCTCAAGAAAATCTCCGAGAGCATCCTGGATGAATTTCCAGGCATCGGCGAACAACGCAAAGCCGCGCTCTTGAAAAAATTCGGCTCGGTGCACCGGCTGCGGCTGGCAACCGTGGAGCAGATCGCCGAAGTGCCCGGCTTTGGCGGCAAGGCGGCGGCGGAGCTGAAGGCGTTCCTGGAAGCGCGCTCCGTCAATCCATAGATCCGTTTGACACTCCGGAGCCGATGCTTATATTTCCACCCCTTTTATGAACCGGAATCCGCATGTTGCTGTGGTCGGTGCCACGGGCGCCGTGGGCATCGAGATGATCAAGACGCTGGAAAAACGCAATTTCCCGGTGGGCAAATTGACTTTGCTCGCTTCGGCCCGTTCGGTGGGCAAGCGGCTCAAGTTTAAGGGCGAGACCAACGCGGTCCAGGAACTGACTCGAACTGCGTTTGCCGGCATCGATATCGCATTGTTCAGCGCCGGCGGGAGCATCTCGAAGGAATTCGCGCCCATCGCGGCGAAAGCGGGCTGCGTCGTGATCGATAACTCGAGCGCGTTCCGAATGGACGATTCAGTTCCGCTGGTGGTTCCGGAGATCAACGCCGAGGATGTGAAATGGCACAAGGGCATCATTGCCAATCCCAATTGCACGACCGCGATCACGCTCATGGCGCTCTATCCGCTGCATCAGGCCTTCAACGTGAATCGGATTCTCGCTTCGAGCTATCAGGCCGTCTCCGGCACGGGCGCCAAAGGGATCGAGGAACTCCAACGCCAGGTCGCGCAAGTCGTCAACGGCCAAACGGTCACCAAAGAAGTGTATCCGCATCAGATCGCGTTCAATGTCTTGCCGCACGTCGATTCCTTCCTGCCGTCCGGCTACACCAAAGAAGAGATGAAAATGCAGAATGAAGGCCGAAAGATCATGCATCATCCCGCGTTCCGCGCCAGCGTGACGTGCGTTCGCGTGCCGGTGTATCGCGCGCATTCCGTGGCGGTGAGCGCGGAGTTTGAAAAACCGGTGACGGCCGATGCGGCGCGCGAAGTATTGTCGAAGGCTCCCGGCCTGGATGTGGTGGACACGCCCGAAAAGACGGAGTATCCGCTGCCGCTCTACGTCGCGGAGAAGGATAATTGCCAGGTGGGCCGCATTCGGCAGGACTG
>VHCZ01000089.1 GCA_016871535.1 Verrucomicrobiota bacterium | reverse complement strand
TCAGCACGGCCGAATTGATGCAATAGCGGAGTCCGGTCGGTTTCGGGCCGTCCTCGAACACGTGTCCGAGGTGCGAATCGCAGCGGGCACAATGAACCTCGGTGCGGCGCATGAAGAGGGAATTGTCTTCCTCAGTGCCGACGTTGTCCTTCGCGATCGGTTCGTAAAAGCTCGGCCAGCCCGTGCCCGAATCAAATTTTGTTTTGGAACTGAACAATTCCAGATCGCACGCAATGCACCGATACACGCCCTCGTCATGATTGTTCCAGTAATGACCCGTGAACGCGCGCTCGGTGCCTTTCCGCCGGGCGATCCGGTATTGCTCCGGCGTGAGCAGTTTGCGCCATTCGGCTTCGGTCTTGGTGATCTTCTGGATGGGCATATTCGTCTTCGTGGTCTGAGCCGCGGAATCCGTCGCGGCGGACGGAGGTTTCGCGGAAGGTTTCTCGACGGGTTTGTCGGCGCTTTGCGATTGGCTGCAAGCCGCCAACAGCGCGGCCACGGGCAAGGCGATCAACCATTCGTTCGTTCTCATAAAATTCGCGCAAGTGGATCGAACCGGCGAAGGAATGTTGCCCTGAGTTTGAATTGTGGCAAGGCGGAAGAACCCGGGAGCAAGATGGTGATCTTCCCCACGAACTGACCCCTCACCCCTTCCTTCTCCCCATCTAATGGGGTTACGTGTTTAGCGTGGTAGGGACGGATTCCACTCCGTCCCTGATTAATCCTTGAGGCGTGCAATGAACAGAGAGGCGGACAACGGAAACAGCAGGAGGCTCCGTTGGTCCACCGTCTCTTCCTGGAAGGCAGTCGGTCTCAAGGTCTGATTTGGGACGGAGTGGAATCCGTCCCTACCAACGCTATACAGATAACTTTGGCTCGTCTTGTGGCTGACGGTGTGCTTCAGTCGCTCCACGCGAAACGCACATGGGATTACCTCCGAAACGAAAGGACTTTCATGACCAACTCACTTGAAATCGAACGACGCCAGTTCTTGAGAACCGCCTCAGCCGCTGCAGGGCTGCTCACTCTGCTGGCCGGGCCGGGAAGCCCAGGCGCTGCAAGCGCCGAAGCTGCGGCATCCGACGGCACTAAAAACCTTGAGAAAACGAACCGGGTTCTGGCCGAGTTGGAAGCCAAAGGGGGCAACTTCCTCAATGTGGCGAAAGCGGACGGTGAATTCCTGCGTCTGCTAGTCAAAGCCGCCCGCGCGAAGAACGTCCTCGAACTCGGCACTTCCTATGGCTATTCCGCGATTTGGATCAGCCTGGGTCTGGAGGAAACCGGGGGCAAGTTGACCACGCTTGAAATCTTGTCCGAACGCATCGCTCTCGCGAAGAAGCATGTGAGCCAGGCGGGGCTTTCTCATCGCGTGACGTTCAAGGAAGGCGACGCGCACAAGATTGTTCCCGCGCTCGAAGGGCCGTTCGATTTCGTGTTCCTGGACGCAGACAAGGACGGTCTGATGGATTACTTCGAGAAGCTTTATCCCAAGAAACTCGTGCCCGGCGGCATCATCGCGGTCCACAACGCGATCTCCCGGAAAGAGGCCATGAAGAATTATCTCGAAATGATCCGGCAGCACCCGGACTTCGACTCCGTGATTCTAAGCCTGACGATGGAGGACGGCTTCTCCGTCAGCTACCGCAAACGGTAAGGAACCCAGTACTGATCAGACCGTGGGATTGGCGACAGATCGACCGGAGAACCGTAGCGCAGATTTTCAATCTGCCGTATCGCCGATTTCCAATCGGCAGGCCGCCGGCAAGTCCCAGCGCGCTCGGACCGGGAGACGCCCCGCAGAATGCAATTCTGCGATACAGCAGAGTGCAACTCTGCGCTACGAGCTTCGTCGTCCATCTTACGGATCAAGCAGTAAGCCTCGCCCCACCGTCGAAACGAATTTCACCAGATTCCCGGGAGGACACGGTAGCGCACGGATTGTGCGTACTCGCGGCAACCGGCCAGTTGTTCGTGAAGAAATCGATCCTCGATCCAGATTCTCCGGCAGAAAAACACGACAAAGACCGCCGTCGGCGCCAGCGACCACCAGGAACCCAGCGCCAATGTGCCGCCCACGGAAGCAAGCATTCCTCCCAAATATCCGGGATGCCTCACGTAGCGATACGGCCCGCCGGTGATAAGGTGATGGCCTCGGTCCGACTGAATGCGAACCACCGATGAGAAAAACCGGTTCGCGTTCATCGCCCATCCAGTCAGGCTGAGTCCCAATGCGAACACGGCCAGCGACGCGATCTGCGCGTACGCCGGGACCGTGTCCGACCAATGGAACCGTCCGACATCGAGGCCGGCGATGATCCACTGCATCACGATCACCGGAATCAGGAAAGCTCGCTCGGATCGATCCCGGCCACCGGGACCGGGGCGCAGTCTCTCCTGCAACAGGCTGGGATCAATGAGGAACACGTTAATCGTCAGGAAGGCCACGTAAATTCCCACCGTGGCCCACACGAAAGGGAGGTCCAGGCGTCCCGCTGATCCAAAAAGGACCGCGATCATCATCGCCATGAAACCGAGGACTTTCAGGTAATTCACCATCGTGGCGAAATGAGTTTCTAATCCGGATCCCTTCCATTGAACAGAATGAACAATCGCCGAATCACCGTGTCCAAATGTCGAACCCGAATCGCGAAAATATCCGTTGCATGCACGCCACGGCTAGAAAAGAGATGGCCCGCGCGAAAACCGCTGCGTTTTCGCGGCTCGTGTCCCTTCCAGTGTTCAGCCTTCTGTGTTCAGTCCTCTGGTCAGGCTGCGCTTCGTATGTGACGCCTGGAAGACAGGCTGACCTCGGCTTGTTCGCCGATCCCAAAATCAAATCCGCGTACGAGGCGGCTCCCTCGGCGAAATTTCCGGCCAGCATTGTGGCCGTGCGCGTCCAGGCTCCGGGCTACAGCAACTACAACCTCAGACGTTACTAAGCGTTACCATAAAGGCGCCATCTGAACGGGCGCGTCAGCAATCCATTTGGAAACACGTTGGAGGCGGCTCGCTGGGACAGGCTCGCCCTACCGCAGTCAAACTGAGAATGGCGGGCCGATGTGCTTGCGGCTTGCCGGTGGCCCCTGCGCTCTTCATCATCCTCGGCCCATGCTCACGCTGTCGGAAATCAGCAAAGCGTACGCCGGGCGGACTTTGTTCGCCGATGTTTCGCTACAGGTCAACCGCGAGGATCGCATCGGATTGGTGGGCCCCAACGGCGCAGGGAAGTCCACGCTGTTTTCACTCATCCTTGGCGAGGAATTTCCGGACACCGGAAAGATCGAACGACAGCGCAATTGTTCGGTCGGCCACTTGCCTCAAGAAAACGCCCCCGCCGGCGACGAGACCGTCCTGGAACTCGCCACGGCCATCACACCGGAGCTGGCGCATTTGAGAAAGCGCCTGAAGCATTTTGAGTCGGATCACGATCAGGATTCCGCGGATTTCCACGAGGTTCAATCGGAGTTCGATCATCTCGGCGGTTATCAGATCGAGATCAAGGCCAAGCAGATCCTCCTGGGCTTGAGCTTTCGCGAGAAGGATTTTTCCCGGCCCCTGCGCGAGATGAGCGGCGGCTGGGTCATGCGCGCGCATCTGGCTCGGCTGCTCGTGCAGGAGCCGGACTTGTTGCTGCTCGACGAGCCGACCAACCATCTCGATCTCGAAACGCTGCTCTGGTTTCAGGAGTATCTCAAGACTTACCCGGGGGGCATTTTGATGATTTCGCACGACCGCGAGTTCCTGAACCAGCTTGTCACCTTCATCGTCGAGATTCGCCAGGCGCGGCTCTGGAGATATCGCGGCAATTACGAGGACTTCCTCCAGCAGCGCGAAGCGCACGAGGAACAGCAATTGGCGGCATGGAAAAATCAGCAGCGCGAGATTGCGCGCCTCCAGCGGTTCGTCGATCGCTTCCGCGCCAAGAACACCAAGGCGACTCAAGCTCAGAGCAAGTTAAAGCAAATCGCGCGCATGGAGAAAATCGAAGCGCCGGAAGGCGAGGACGCCGCCATCGATTTCGCGTTCCCCCAACCGCAGCGCAGCGGCCTCAAAGTCATTTCGCTGGAAAATGTCCGTTACGCCTACGGCGCAAACGTGGTCTATGAAAGCCTGAACTTCCAGGCCGAGCGCGGCCGGCGGATCGTGCTGGTCGGTCCGAACGGCGCGGGAAAATCCACGTTGCTCAAGCTGCTCGCGGACGTGTTGAAACCGCAAGCCGGCGTCCGGGAGCTCGGCTACAACGTCAAGGCCGGCTACTATTCCCAATACCGCGTCGAGATGCTTCACCCCGACAGGACGGTGCTGGAGGAAGCGTTCGATACGCCGCAACGTCTCACGGAGACTTTCGTTCGGACGGTGCTCGGATGCTTTCTCTTCCGCGGCGACGACGTTTTCAAAAAGGTCAGCGTCCTGAGCGGTGGCGAGAAAAGCCGCCTTGCGCTGGTGAAGCTGCTGCTCGATCCGCCGAATTTGCTGCTGATGGACGAACCCACAACGCATCTCGATCTTTCGAGCATTGACGCGCTGCTTTACGCGCTCGATCAATTCCAGGGCACGCTCATTTTCATCAGCCACGATGTCTATTTCATCCGCTCGTTGGCCAATCACGTGGTCCACGTGCAGAACGGCCAGCTCACGCATTATCCGGGCGACTACCAATATTACCTGGACAAAACGGGTTCGCAGAAGCGCACGGTCGAAACCGCCAATGCAACCGGCCAAGAGAGAACAAACGCGTCGCCTCCCCTGCCCTCTTCCGACTCCAACTCCAGCGAAGCCACTCAACGCCGCCTTCAAAAGCGCCTGGCAGCCGAACAACGCCAGGCCCGCGCCCGCGAACGTCGTGAACAAAAGCAATTGGTCCAGAGATTGGAAAACGAAATCGCCGACCTCGAAGCGCGCCAGGCCGAACTCACCGCCGAATTGGAAACCCCGCAGACCTACGAGCGACCGGGCCGGGCCGTGGAGATCAATCGCGATTTGAAGGATATTATCGACCGCTTGCCGCAACTGACCGCCGATTGGGAACAAGCCGCCACCCGCCTCGCGGAAATCGAAGCGCAAGAGTGAAGCCCGTGAATGCGGCGTCCTGGTGGCCTGAGATCCAGAACATCTCCTTGGCTATCAATCGTCTCCTTGGATCTTATAAGAAAATAATAAACTTCCTAAACTTCCTATAATTGGATGTGCACACGACGAACTTCTCGACCCGCGTCCGTATGGACCGATCAGAGATGCTGAAAAAAGGGTCTTGGATTTCGATCACGCGTTTTTAGACTTTCACACATGTCCAGAACATCCTTCTTCCGCTTCAAAGCCCCTGCCCTTGCACTCCTGGCCGCGTGCTGCGTTGTTTCAGATCAGACCACTGCAGCGCCGCTTGAACTCCATGCCCGCCACCGCCAGGCCCTGCCTGCCGCAACCGATCAATTTGAAGCAGTCGAGAAAACCCTCCGCTGGGATCCGAAGAAGACCGCCATCATCGTGTGCGACATGTGGGACCAACACTGGTGCAAAGGCGCCACGGCGCGCGTCGCTGAAATGGCCCCGCGCATGAACGAAGTGCTCACAGCCGCCCGCAGGCAGGGCGTGCTCATCGTCCATGCGCCCAGCAGCACCATGAAGTTCTACGCCGATTGGCCGCAACGCAAACGCGCCCAGCAAGCGCCCAAAGCCACTCCTCCCTCCGATGTCAGCAAATGGATGTCGCTGAACCTGGAGAGGGAAGGCCCGCTCCCGATCGACGATTCAGACGGGGGTTGCGACGACTTGCCGCAGTGTCCGGGCGGCAGTCCGTGGAGACGCCAGATCGCCACGCTGGAAATCGCTCCTGAGGATGTCATCAGCGACAGCGGCGAGGAAATCTACAATGTGCTGGCCCGGGCCGGCGTCGAAAACGTGATCATCCTGGGCGTGCACACCAACATGTGCGTGCTGGGTCGGCCCTTCTCAATCCGTCAGATGGTCAGCGTTGGCAAGAACGTGCTGCTCATGCGCGACATGACCGACACGATGTACAATTCCCGAAAGCGCCCGTTTGTCAGCCATTTTGCCGGAACCGACCTGGTGGTCGAGCACATTGAGAAACACTGGTGCGGCTCGATCACCAGCGCGGATTTTCTCGGCAGCGAACCCTTCCGCTTCAAGGACGACAAACGTCCGCGCGTCGTGTTCGTCGTCGGCGAAAACGAGTATCAAACCTGGGAAACACTTCCGGTGTTTGCTCAAAAGGAATTGGGCGGGCGCGGCATCAACTATGAATTCGTGAACGCGCCGCCGGCGAGTGGCAACGAGTTCACCAACTGGCCAGCCATCGCGAAAGCGGACCTGCTTTTCGTCAGCATTCGCAGGCGCACGCCGCCCTCGGGGATGATCGACGCGATTCGTGCGCATCTCAACGCGGGCAAGCCGCTCGTGGGCATTCGCACCGCCAGCCATTCCTTCGGCGCCAAACCGCCGGATGATCAGCACACCGCGTGGGACACTTTCGACCGCGACGTGCTCGGTGGACACTACCAGAACCATTACGGCAACAACCTCGCGCCGAGCATTCGTGTCGCCGCGGGCGCCGCCGCTCATCCGGTTCTCACCGGCGTCGATGTGGACAGCTTCCGGACGCGTTATTCGCTCTACCGCAGCCGCGACCTTGCCGCGACGACGACGACGCTCTTAACGGGCACGATTTCGGTCGAGGGAAAGGACGTCACCGAGCCGGTCGCATGGGTGAACACCGGCGCAAATCGCCGAGTATTCTACACGTCACTGGGCGGACCGGATGACTTCAAGGCGCCGGCCTTCCGCCGCCTTCTGCTCAATAGTGTTCTTTGGGCTTTGAACAAGCCGATTCCGCCAGACGAACGGCCGGCTCCCAAAACAGCACAAAACGCCAAGCCGCCCGCGCAGGAAAGTCCGCTTAGCCCGGCGGAATCCCTGGCGCGCTTCACGGTCGCTGAAGATTTGGAAATTGAGCAAGTGCTTGCCGAACCGATCGTTCGCCAGCCGGTGTTCCTCAGCTTCGACGAGCGCGGACGGCTCTGGGTTGTGCAATATCTTCAGTATCCTTTTCCCGCCGGATTGAAAGTCATGAGCAAGGACAATGTCTGGCGCGCCGTCTATGACAAAGTCCCGCCGCCGCCGCCGAACCATTTTCGTGGCGAAGATAAAATCACTATCCACGAAGACACCGATGGCGACGGGAAATTCGACACGCACAAGGTTTTCGTCGAAGGACTGAACATCGTCACTTCTCTCGCCCGAGGCCGCGGCGGTGTCTGGGTGTTGAATCCGCCCTACCTGCTTTTCTATCCGGACAGGAACAACGACGACACGCCCGACGGCCCGCCGGAAGTGCGCCTCTCAGGATTCGGCCTGGAGGACACGCACTCCGTGGCGAACAGCTTGCGCTGGGGACCGGACGGCTGGCTTTACGGCTGCCACGGCAGCACGGTCACGGGCAACCTCTTCGTCTATGGCGCAGACGGGCGATCTCTGAATTCGAAGCCGATCTATTCGCAAGGTCAGGGCGTTTGGCGTTATCACCCGGAAACGCGGCGCTACGAAATCTTCGCCGAAGGCGGCGGCAACGCGTTCGGCTTGGAGATCGACGCGCAAGGCCGCATCTTTTCCGGGCACAACGGTGGCAACACCCGCGGCTTTCATTATGTCCAGGGCGGCTATTTGCAGAAGGGATTCGAGAAGCATGGCCCGCTCTCGAATCCTCACGCCTTCGGATTCTTCCCGCCCATGCCGCACAACAACGTCGAGCGGTTCACTCACAATTTCATCATTTACGACGGAGGCACACTGCCGAACCCATATCACGGCAAATTGCTCGGCGTCGAACCCCTGCAAGGCCGCGTCGTCCTGAGCGAGATCCAGCCCGATGGATCAACGTTTCGCACGAAAGACTTGAGCCATCCGTTGACCACGAGCGATCAATGGTTTCGCCCGGTCGATATCAAAGTCGGCCCCGACGGCGCAATCTACCTTGCCGACTGGTACGACCGGCAGGTGAATCACTACCGCAACCACGAAGGTCAGATCGACAAAACCAATGGCCGGATTTATCGGCTCAAGGCCAAGGGCGCCAGGCCGGCCACGCGCTTTGATCTGGCCAAATCGCCGGCCGAGGAATTGATCCGCTTCCTCCAACACGAAAACAAATGGTTTCGACAGGAGGCGCTGCGGCAGTTTGCGGATCGAAAGGATCATTCCCTTGCAGCCCGACTGACGCAAATGATCGCGGCGAACACCGGCCAGGCCGCACTTGAAGCGCTGTGGGCTTTGAACCTCAGCGGCGCATTTCACAATGACACGGCCGTGCAATTCTTAAGTCACGCTGCGCCTTTCGCTCGACTTTGGACTGTCCGCCTTCTCGGCGATGCCCCCAGCCAGCACCTCTGGGGCGAATTGAGCGGCAAGCTTGCGCAGGTGGCCAAAACCGAATCAAACGTGGAAGTTCGCGGCCAGCTTGCCAGCACGGCCAGGCGGCTTTCGGCCAAGGACGCATTTCCGATCGCGCGAAACCTCCTGGCCCACGATGAAGACGCCACCGATCCGCGTCTGCCTCTGCTCCTCTGGTGGGCCCTCGAGGCCAAAGCTGAACTGGATCGCGACGCCGTTCTTGATTTGCTCGGCGATGCCTCCCTTTGGTCCCGCCCTCTCGTAAAGGAATACTTGCTCGAACGCCTGATGCGTCGTTACGCCGCGAGCGGTTCCCGAAAGGATTTGCTGATTTGCGCGAGACTTCTCCAGCTCGCGCCCCGCAAAGAGAATGTCGTCAAACTCATGGCCGGGCTGGAACAGGCGTTCAAAGGACGCCCCATGGCGAATCTTCCGGAAGAGCTGGTGGCCGCGATGGCCGCCTCGGGCGGCGAGTCCCTGGCGTTGAACTTGCGCCGCGGCCAGGCTGAGGCCGTGGACAAAGCGCTTCAGATTGTTTCTGATCCCGCCGTGGAGAAAACCAAACGCGTGGAATTGATTCAGATTCTGGGCGAAGTAAAGCAGCGGCGAGCGGCAGAGGTTTTGTTGAAGCTGCTGCAAGCGCCGGGTGACACCATGTTGTGCAAGGCGGCGCTGGCCGCGCTGCGGTCGTTTGACGATGCCGGCATCGGCGAGAAGGTAGCTGCGGCCTTCGCAACGCTCTCCGACGACGCGAAGGTTTCCGCGCTCGAGTTGCTGGCGAGCCGGCCCGCTTGGGGATTGGCGCTGCTCCAGGCGGTGGATCGAGGCGAAATCCTGAAGAGCGCGGTGCAACCGGTAGCGCGCCACAGACTTCAGGCCTTCAACGGCTCCGAAATCGAGAAGCTTTTGCGCAAGCATTGGAGCGGCACGCACACGCCCACGACGGCGGAGATGCAGAAGAAGATCGAGCAGTTGGCCGCGTCGCTCCATGCCGGCTTCGGAAATCCGTATGAAGGACAGAAGCTGTATAACGGCTCGTGCGCCGCCTGCCATAAGCTGTTCGGCCAGGGCGGCCAGATCGGGCCTGACCTGACCACATCCAAACGCGACGACATCGAAAACATGCTGTTGAGCATCGTGAATCCAAACGCGGAAATTCGCGAAGGGTACGAGACGTTCCACGTCACGACCAAAGACGGCCGCGCGCTTTCCGGTTTTCTCGCGGACAAAGACCCGCGTTCGGTCGTGCTGCGCGGTGTGGACGGCGAGAACACCATCCTCGCCCAAAACCAGATTGCCGAAATGAAATCGGCGGGTATGTCGCTGATGCCGGAGGGATTGCTCGACGGGCTGAACGACCAGCAAGTGCGCGATTTGTTCGCGTATCTGCGAAGCACGCAGCCGCTGGTCCGATGATGGGCAGAAGATTTTGGAGTGCGGCGACGAAGCCTGCGCGGTCGCCGCTTTTGGAGGAACGTTGTTTGATTCAGAATCATCGGACTGAGGCAAGAAAAGCCGTGTCTCCGCTGCGCCGCGTCGCCGCACTCCAAGACAAATTGGCGATCCTGGCCGACGATTTGACGGGAGCTTGCGACACCGGCGCCATGTTTGCACAGCGGAGCTTCGCCACGGTCGTTGTGATGAACCCACGTGCTCGCTTGCCCTCCGATGCGCACATCGTTGTTCTCAGCACGAACAGCCGCAACGACTCGCTGCAGCGAGCCAAAGCCAAAGTGCGACAGGCATGCCTTCGCTTGCACACAGCCAACTTTCGTGTCCTCTACAAAAAGATCGACTCCACGCTCAAAGGCAACATCGCCGCGGAAATCGTGGCGATTCTGCAGACGGCCGGTTTTGCGCGCGCCGTCGTTTGCCCGGCTTTTCCGGAGCAAGGCCGCGTGGTTCGGCGAGGCGTGCTCTATGTTCGCGGCCAGTGTTTCGGAGAACTTTCGCCCTGCCTGGAGGCGCTGGGTCGCTTCGGCATTGCTCCCCTGCCCCGCCCGATTTCCACTGCGAAATTCGCCCAGGCCATGCGCGGCACTGCCCGGTGCGTGATTGCAGATGCGGAGACAGACGGCGATTTGCGCTGCCTGGTGAAAGCCGCTGGGCTTTCCTCGACGCCTGTGCTGCTGGTGGGTTCCGCCGGCCTGGCGCGCCACCTCGCGGACGCATTGCTCAAAGCAAGCCGCAATGAAGTCATGGGCAAAGAAGCGCGGACGGCCATGGCCGCGACGAAGCCTGCGTTCCGGTCAGTGCCGCGCAGGCAAGGCTGGCCGCGCTCCCGAGGCGAGCGTTCCGTTCGGTCCCATCGCGTGCTGATTTTCGCGGGTTCAAGGAACGCGGTTACTGAAAGTCAAATTGATCGTCTCGTCCAACGCCAACGGGCCATCATCCATTCGATCGCTCACCTCGGCCCACTCACTCCGCTTGCCTACGTCGCGCGGGATCGGCCCGTTGTGTTCCGTGTCCCGATGCATCAAATGCCCATCGAGAAGCTGCAACGGCGATTGGCGTCATTGGTTCCGCTATTCGCGCGACCGCATTTCGGCAGCCTGGTGTTGCTGGGTGGCGACACCGCCTTGTTGATTTGTCACTGGCTTCGCGTCAAAGCCATTGCCCTGCGCGGCGAGATCGCGCCGGGAATTCCCTGGGGCCATTTCATGGGCGGCAAAGCTGACGGCGTTTTGGTTTGCACCAAAGCTGGAGGGTTTGGTGACGCCAATACCTTGATCCGCGTGGTTGATTTTCTCTCGAAACCCCCGTCGGCCTCCCCTACACCTTAGCCATAACTTAGTCAGAAGTGAAAAGCGTTCCGACCCTCGCCATCACACTCGGCGATCCCGCCGGCATCGGCCCGGAGGTCGTGCTCAAGGCATTGCACGATCCGGACGTGCGCGGCCTGGCCAAGATGATCGTGGTCGGTGACCGGGCAGCGCTCGACCCGACGGAGACTCAGTGTGGCCTGAAGGTGACTGAACTGCCGGGCGTGTTTCTCGACGAACCCGGCGTGCTTGAGGGTTGGTTCGAACTGGGCAAACTGAGTGAGCGCTGCGGCCGCGCCGCGTTGGCGTATGTCCGCCGGGCCACTGAACTTTGTCGGAGCGGCGTGGCCGATGCGATGGTCACGGCGCCATTGAACAAAGAGGCTGTCACCCGGAGCGGCTTGAGCTTCACGGGTCACACAGAGTACATCGCGGAGCTTTGCGGCGTGACCGAACCGCGCATGCTCCTGATCAACGATCGCCTGCGTGTTTTGCACGTCACGACGCACTGTTCTCTCCGCCAGGCCTGTGATGTGACGACCCAGGAAATCGTCACCACGCTTCGGCTCGGCCACGAAGCGGTCGTCCGGCTGGGTCTGCCCCGACGGCGCATCGCTGTTTGCGGGTTGAATCCTCACGCCGGGGAAGGCGGTCTGTTCGGCGACGAAGATCAAACCACGATCGCTCCGGCAATTGCGGCGGCCCGGACCGAAGGCATTGACTGCTTCGGCCCGTTTCCGGCCGATACGATCTTCCTGAAGGCGCTGCAAGGCGCGTTTGAGTTGGTGGTGGCGATGTATCACGATCAAGGCCACATCCCGATGAAGCTCCTCGACTTCGAGAACACCGTGAACGTCTCCCTGGGCCTGCCGATCATTCGAACTTCGGTTGATCACGGGACCGCGTTCGACATTGCCGGCCAAAACAAGGCCAAAGCAGAGAACATGAAGGCGGCGCTGAAGCTCGCCGTCAGGCTCGCGCGAAATCGGCCCTCTTGAGGCTAGGAACAGTCCTTGCCAAAAGTTTGTTCCGTACGGGACAAACTTTTGTCACGCCGCACTCCATCCGTTACAGGATCACAAGGGCCGATGTTGAGGCTGCATTTCGGCTGGAACGCTGTATAGTGAGGCACGCTGGAACACAGCGCACCGATGACGCGACGGGCGGCAATGGCAATCCCCGCGCGGACCGCCATCGTGGAAAACTCAACGTCGGATTCGCGGACAATCACGTTGAGCACGTCCCTTACGAGACGCTGCTGCTGGATCTCTCGCCGCAGCACCTGAAACGCTGGCACACGGACAACGAACCGCACCTGGAATGGTTTCGATAGCCTTCCCGTCAACCAGACAGTAGGGCTGCGTTGCCGCGCAGCCGGGCTTCGGTCGATGCGGCGGCGCAGCAGCGCCGCCCTACCATCGATGGGGTTCAAGGGCCGAGTGCATGGTTCTGAAACCATGCGGGCTTTACATGGAGCCTCTTCGCACTTACCAATACTCAAGCCTATGAAAACAATCCGCCGCTGTTTCGCCTTCACTCTGATTGAGCTCCTCGTCGTCATCGCCATCATCGCGATTCTTGCGGGCATGCTCTTGCCGGCGCTGGCGCGCGCCAAGTTCCGCACCAAGGTGACGAACTGTATTTCGAACTACCGGCAGTGGGGCCTCGCCGTGAACGTGTACGCCACGGACGATGACAAAGGCCGCTTGCCGGCCTACCGCATGCCGCGCACAGGCCTCAATCCCTGGGATGTCTCGATTAACATGGCGACGAATCTTGAGCCTTACGGCCTGACGGTCCCGATGTGGTATTGCCCAACACGGCCCGCCGACTTTGCGGACGCCCAAAGATGGTTTCGGACTCAGAACAAAGGGGAAGGCTCCATGACCATTGCGGACCTGAACAAGTACTTTGTCCGGCAATACGGAAACTTCGCCATCATCTGGCAATGCTGGTGGGTCCCGCGTCCGCTGGACGACGGCACGATGTTTCCGACGCCCACCACCTCCGGAACTTACACCCGCACCAAAGATGGCTGGCCGACGCGGCTGGAAGATCCCATGGCTTCATTTCAACCTGTGATTACGGACCTCTGCCTTGCCGAAGGAACGCGGAACACAAATGTGGCCAATGCCCGCGCTGGCCATCCCGTGAACAATCGCCCGCAAAGCGTGAACCTCGCCTTCGCCGATGGACACGTCGAGACTCGAAACTTCAAGCAACTGCAATGGCAGCAGTCCGGCAATTGGACGACGTTCTATTGAGCGGCCACTGCGCTGGGAAGCACAGGCGCCCTCGCCGGTCGGAACCTTCTCGAGATGCCCGTCGCAAGATCAGATCAGCCCCTTGATCGGCTCGCCCCGCGTAATCGCTTCCACGAGATTCTTTGGCAGACCGCTCGTCACGCGCACTTCGCCAAGGTCCAGCAACACATGCATGATCGTGGCGATCAAGTCCGGAATGGTCACCGGCTCTGACGCCGGTTCGCCCCCATTGGGTGAAGATTGGCCGATGACTTGCCCCATTTTCAGCCCGCCCCCGTAGAGCATCAACGGCGCGAGATTGCCCCAGTGATCGCGCCCGCCGTTCTTGTTGATCACCGGCGTGCGGCCCATCTCGCCGCAGCACACCAGCAGAATTTTGTCCCGCAGCCCGCGCGCTTCGACGTCCTCAATGAACGCGGACACTGCGTGATCGAACGGGACGCCGACGTAACCCATGCCTTCGGTCATCGTCGCGTTGTTCACGTCCGCGTGCATGTCCCAGACGAAACTGGTCGTGACGGTCACGAAACCGCAGCCGCGCTCGCACAGCCGGCGCGCGAGGAGCAACAGCTTGCCGAGCGTGGCGGCGTGATCGGCGTAATGGCGGTGATTGTTCCAGACTTTGCTGATCCGATCCTTCGAGATGAGCGGCGCCGTGTCGTAGCGCGCGATGACTTTTGGGTCTTCTTTGGACAAATCGAACGCATCCGAAACACCGCGCAACAACGTGTCGAAGGCTTGTTGTTGAAAGCCGTTCAGCCCGTCGATCACGCCACTCGCATCCGTCCATCGTTTCCAGCCATCAATGGCGGAGAGCAGCGCGCGCCGGTCATTCAGACGTTCCTGCGGCAGACCGAGACGCATGTCTTGCTGCAACTCCTTCCCGGCCCCGGGAACGAACGGTGAATACCTCATTCCCAAATCGCCGACTGCCTCGAAGTTGCCGAACGAAGTGATGGCTGGCCCGGCTTCCGCGTTTACGGCGCGCGGGAACAAGACGGCATTCGTTGGCATCGCCGTGTCGGGCCGGAGCGAACCGGCAACGCGCGCGTAAAGCGATCCCAGGTTCGCGCCGATCGTGTCCCGGCCCATGATCGGCTTAATGTCATGATTGCCGTCGCCTGTGGCAAACGAGCGCACGATGGAGAATTTGTGAGCCAGGCGGGCAAGTTTTTCCAAGGTCCCACCAAACGTGACTCCAGGAATCGTGGTTTTTACCTCGCCGGTCGTGCTGCGGATGCCAGCGGGCGCCTCCATCTTGGGATCGAACGTCTCGAATTGCGACGGTCCGCCGTGCATGAAAAGGAAGATGACGGACTTATCCTTGAGCGGAAGCTTTTGTTCCTTTGCCAAAGCTCGGACGGCGAACCAATCGCTCAGAGTCAGACCTCCCAAGGCGAGGCCGCCCACCTCGAGGAATCTGCGGCGCCCGATTCCTCCGTTGGTCGAAGCGAGGTCGTGGAAAGTCAACATAACGCGCCAGTTTGTCGGATGAGGCTCTTTCTCGTTTGGCTAGTGATATGTCTCACGCAGCCTCCTGGCAACCCCAATTTGTTTGCACAGGTCGGCTGAAAAAATCTTGCCGTTGACCCTGGCCCGCGCAAAATAACTCCGCGCTTCGGGCCGGTAGCCTCGGTAGCTCAATTGGCAGAGCAGTTGACTCTTAATCGAAGAAGGCATTTTTTCCGACTTCATCTCACTTCCTCTCAAGCCAGAAAGTCTGCATAAACATTGGTCGAAATGCACTTCGACATTTTCCTGAATCATCCCAATTTGTCTCCAAATTTTTGCTGCAGGATACGATCCGGGATACAATGGCCAATTTGACTTAGCATCAACTGCGCTGACCTGCAGTTTTGCCCGTCTTCAGTTCACCCGCTTTGTCAATGAAAGTAAGCTTTCGGAAACTTGACGGCTTGACGGCTTCTAAACTTCCGCTCCGCCAGTCGCCTGATCAACTTTTCGGCATGAGCACTGTCGCTGAAATCGAAACTGCCATTGAGCGATTATCGCCCGAAGAGCAACGCGAGTTGCGCGATTGGCTTTTGGAACGCTTGCCCGCCGACGACAACGACGACGTGCTGGTCCCGCCCGCCTACCGACAAAAAGTCCTTGATGCCATCGACCAGCCCTAAGCCCGGCGAAATCTGGAAAGTGGATTTGGGCCTGGCAGGCAAGGTTCGCTGGTTCATCGTTGTTTCTCGGCACGATCCCAATGCGCCCCGTGCGTTGTCACTCGCCGTACCGGTGACGACGCGGAATCGAGGCAGCGCTTATGAAGTCCCTGGTTGAAGAGGGCGCCTGTTTCCAGGGCATAACGGATGGGCGCTTGCACCGGGTCGCAATAATTTCTTGAAAGAACAGATTCCTCCCTGCGAACTCTCTCCTAACGGCGCTTCCCATTGAGCCTATGCCCGGCGACTCGACTGAAGACAAGACTCAACTGAATCCGGAGACTGGCCTGGAGCCTCCGGCAGCCGAACGCTCCGACGCAGCCACGCTCCCCCGCTCGACGACTCTACAGGTTCCCGATCACGAACTGCTCCGTCGCATCGGCGGCGGCGCGTATGGCGAGGTCTGGCTGGCGCGCAACGTCATGGGCACCTACCGCGCGGTCAAAATTGTCTATCGCAAAACCTTCAGTAACGACCGCCCGTACGAACGCGAGTTCACTGGCATCCAAAAATTCGAGCCGATCTCCCGTTCCCACGAACGGCTGGTCGATGTGCTCCAGGTCGGGCGCAACGACCCGGCGGGCTATTTCTATTACGTGATGGAGTTGGCGGATGATGCGAACGTAGGGCAGGCTTCCAGCCTGCCAGTTGAGCGGGCATCCCGGCCCGCAGTCACGCACGGCCACAAAGCCAGCCGAACCGCAACACGCGAAACGGAAACCGGATCCTCAATCGCCAATCGCCAATCGGAAATCGCCAATCCCGAAAAGTACATTCCGAAGACCCTGGCCAAAGAACTGCACAACCGCGGCCGTCTGCCGGCCGACGAATGCCTGCGCTTGAGACTGACGTTGACTTCAGCGCTGGGCCATTTGCACCGGCACAGCTTGATCCACCGCGACATCAAGCCCTCGAACATCATTTTCGTGAACGGGATTCCAAAGCTGGCGGACATTGGCCTGGTGGCGGACGCGGCCGAGGCGCGTTCGTTCGTCGGCACGGAAGGTTTCATTCCTCCGGAAGGCCCCGGCACGGCACGCGCGGATCTCTACAGCCTGGGCAAGGTGGTCTATGAGATTTGCACGGGGAAAGATCGCCAGGAGTTTCCGGAACTGCCGACGCTGCTGGGGGACGGCCAGGACCGGACGGAATTGTTGGAACTGAACGAAGTGGTGTTGAAGGCGTGCGAAGACGAGCCGACCCAGCGGTATCAATCCGCCGAGGAGATGCACGCCGATCTGGTGTTTCTCCAGAGCGGCAAATCGGTCAAACGGCTGCGGTCGGTGGAACGGAGGTTGGCTGTGCTTACCCGAGTCGGGACCGCTGTCGCCATGGCAGCCGTCGTCGTGACGGGCGCGTACTTCTATCAGCAGCTACAAACCCGACGCTTCGAGAAACTCGCGCACGAGAATCTCCAATTGGCCGGCGAAGAAGCGCGCCAACGCCAGAAGTTCCAGGAAGCTTTCAGCAAGTCGGACTCCTTGTTGGCCGGGCAACTGATCGAGCGAGACAAGCCGGATCACGCCGTCGCTTTCTTGTGCCGGGCGCTCAGAAGCGATCCCACGAACGTCGTGGCGGGCGCGAAACTCCTATCGACTTTGCTCTACAGTAATTTTGCCACGCCTTGTTCCCGCCCGTTCCGTCAGGATGGCGAGGAGCCCTCATCCAGTGTCGTTGTAAACACCGAAGCGACCCGAGCGGTGGTGTTGTATCGATCTGGCCCGCCTAAATTCCTGGACCTCGGCACTGGGAAGTCTCTCACTCCGCGCATTCATGAACCGGGTCTGGAGATGTTACGCAAGCTCGTTTCACGTGCGACGAACTCGGATCCGTTTCGGTTCCTGATCCCGAAGCACGTGCTCATGGGTCTGCAGGCGATCTATGACCGCCCGATCATCGCGGCTGCCTTCAGCCGCGACGGCAACAAAGTGGCCATGGCCTCGCGGGATGGGACGGCCCGGGTGTGGGATTGGGCGACCGGGCAGCCGGCGGCTCCGCCGCTGATCCATTAAGGCTCCGTTCGCGCGATGGCAATGACTCCTGACGGTCGCAAACTCGTCACGGCCTCGTTGAAGGGCGTCGCCCAAATCTGGGAAGTGCCAAGTGGCAAGGGTCGTGGACGCCAGCAGCGGCGAGCATCTGCTTCCACCTATTCCACACAGAGGACCGGTGCTCCGCGTTAGCCTGAGCCCAAACGGAGCAAGGTTAGTCACTGCAATGGTTGGCTTAGATACGTACCCTGCCGGCGAAATTCGCGTCTGGAACCTGACGATGAGCAAGACGTTTCCTCTGGTTCCCCAACTCGGGCCAACGCGCTCTATCTTTCGCGTCGTTAATTCAGACTGGACTAACCGCACAGCATTGACAGACGGAAAGGTTGTTCGTGTCTGGGATTTGGATCGCGGCGTTCCTCTGACTCCTCCTATCGAACACGAAAAGCCGATTTACCGCTACGTGTTCAATGCCGATTCGACGAAGCTCGTGACGCTCGGCGTAATTGATTTTCAGTCAGTATCCAATGGTCATTCTCTCATCCGGGTTTGGGACGTGAAGACCGCCAAAGAATTGATCCCGGCCATCAAAAACGAGGGCCTGGTTCGGTCGCTCGCAATCTGCGGGGATGGATCACGGTTAGTGACCGAGTCCTACGGAACACGGGCTGGGAAACGGTTCCAATCCGCGTGGGTCTGGGATCTCCGAACGGGAACTTTGCTGATTCCTCCGCTGGTGCACGACCGAAATGTGTCAGCGGTCGCGATCAGTTCCGGCGGAGCGAAAGTCATCACCGGATCCGTGGACGGCTACGCGCGGGTCTGGGAAGCCAACACGGGCAAACTTTTATTCACGACCCCCAAACAGGATCAGTCAGTAAGCTCCTTGGCCATCAGCCCTGATGCAGCCAAGTTCCTCTCTGGGAGCTATTTTGGAACGGTCCAGGTTTGGGACTTTGCTACCGGACAACCGATTGGCCAGCCCGTCCGACATGTGGGTTCCATGGACCTCATGGACAGCATCGTGGTCACTCCCGACGGGAGCAAGGCGGTGACCCGCTCTTACGGAGGCACAGTCCGGATCTGGAGTCTCGAGACCGGCAGAGATGTCGTGCCGCCTTTGAAATCTTCCCTGGCGGTGAGCCGCGACGCCACGAGATACTTCGAGCGTTCGACGGACGAAGCTGCGCGGGTCGTGGAATTGCCGAGCGGCGAGGCGCTCACTCGACCCTTAAGGTTCGGACGGTTCGCCGCGTTTAATCGAGACATGACCCGACTGGTCGCCCCTTCCGGTGTATGGGAAATCCCTCCCTGGTTTCTTGATCTGGCGGAGGCGTTCGCGGGAGTGCGTGTGAACGAGAGCGGCTTCGTGGAACCGGTTCCCTCCCAGGCCTACCTCGACGCGCAAGACAAGATTCTCGAAATGAACGAGAGCGCCGGAATTGTGGCCTGGGCCAAATGGCTGGTGGCGGACCGAAGGACTCGCACCGTTGCCCCATCATTGCGTATGACCATTCCGCAGTACGTGGAGCGCCAAATTGAGCAGAACAGTTTGGAAAGTTTGCGCGAGGCCGTTTTCCTGTCGCCGACAAATGGGCTGGCCTTCGCGCGGCTGGCGCGGCTGGTTTCGGTACAGGATCCGAAAGAGAATCCCCGGCGGATTGGCGAAGCGGATTTTCTCAGCCGTCGCGCGGTCGAGTTAGCCCCTGACACCACCGAGGTCATTGAGATTCGCAAGGCAGTCCTGGAAGCTGTGAGTTTGAAGGAATAGGAGTCAACCTGCGTCTGATCCTCACGCCGAGGCCTCCCAGCTCTCCCACCGTCCGTCTTCGGTTCGACCTAGATCGGCAATCAATTTGATTAGCCACAAAGAGCGCAAAGATCACAGAGCAAGCGCATGGCAGAACAGGGATTCTCCCGCTTAGGGTCCGTGCAAAAATAACTTCGGATTTTGGCGGGAGCGCCGCCTGGCCTGCGGCGAGGAGAGAGCGAGGGAGCATCCCCGCAGCGGGCTGTGACCGAGCGCACGACGAAGCAGCAGGCCAGGCGCCGCCCCGCCCCGAAGGGCTGGGGCTGTTTGGCTCTCTGGCGTTGTTGCTCGCTCCTTACAGACCGCGGCGGGTCTGCTCGTCGCTCGCGCCTAGCCAGAGAGCCAAACAGCCTCCAGCAAAATCCGAAGTTATTTTTGCACGGACCCTTAGTGAGAGCGCGCTCTGTCGTAAGAGCCCGCTGTTCTTTGTGATCTCTGCGTTCTAGTGGCTGAACTGCTATCTCCAGCTTCAACAAAGCGCCCTGAGTGAAGTTACAGACGCGGTGGAACGCGTCCTCACCTTGCGCGGGTGGAACAGGCGGCTTACCTGGTCGATGCGCTGGGAATCGCCTGTTGCAGACGTCGGAGGTCGCGGGCTTTCGGAAACGTCGGGATGTTCACGATCCAGTTCGTCCTCTTGGCCAGGTTATGGGTGTTGGCCTCAATCCACCTCCAATGCTCGGCGCGGCCGTCGGCAAAGGAGAGATTCATACCGCCCGCATGCACCGTGGCCGGGAAATTGGCCCACACCCAGACGTCCGGTGGCGCCACGCCAAAAACTCCGTCTTCGATCGTGCTTGGATGTTCGTGGATGAAGGCGAAAGCTTGGGAGGGCGAAGGGTCTTTGAATGATGGCGATGACAACCAGGAGTTCGATCAGCGTGAAGGCATCCCTCTTGGTGTGTCGCAAATGGGCAACGGTATTCATAAGCACATCTTTGAGTTCGCTCGACGCCGGGAGGTTCTTTCAACCTTCTTGCAGAAATCTTTCGATCCCGAGCCAGGAGTTCAGCGCGACAAGGACGGATTCCACTCCGTCCCATATCAAACCTTGAAGCGGACGACAGGCCAGGAAAGCAACGATGGAGCGCGGTGGCACAGGCTTTTCCATCGTCCGGCTTCGGTTCAATCGGCGTGTCGGGGGTCCTTCAGGGACGCGGTGGAACGCGTCCTTACCAAACGCCCGAACGCATCCCTGCCTTCCGCAAGGACGCGTCCATGCTCCACAACTCACCGCTCAACCCGCCGCCGGAATCATTCTGTTCAACGCAAACGGTTCAGGTTCATTGCGGAATCGTCTCCTGCAAGTCCAGCAGGTCACGCCAATCCTGGTCGTTCGCCGCAGGTTTGTTCCATTCCAGATCGGCCGGTTTCTTCGGCCAGCGCCAGCCTTTGCGCGCTGCGTGGCCGTCAGCATAGGAAAGAACGCAGCCCTGGCCATGGCGGTCCGCGGGCATGTTCTGCCAGCTTCGCATCGGCTTTCGATGCAGCGCGAAGTGGCCGTCCTCAATGAGATTCTCGTGCTCGTCTAAGAAAACAAAGACCGACGAGGGCGCTGGCGCCACCAACTGGGAGGATCGGATGAAACGGCTCTCCCTCCCCTCTGGCCACTCCATGCCGTTCAACCAGGAGTTGAGTGAGTAGCTCCGGTTTCGGAGCTGGGGTATCCAACGGCGAGATGCAAATACCGTTTCGATCTGGGATCGGTCTGCCGGGCAATGGTAAATCTCCACGGACTGATTGTAGCGAAAGAGAACTCCGTTCGTGATGTTGGTCGTGTTCCGATCTACGCGCGCGCTGCCTGCGAGCCAGGAACCGGAGAAGCTGATCGGCCCCCCGCCACTCCCGCCCCATTTGATACTCCCAGCCAAGCCCTTCTGGTGATTTGATATCATCGGGGCCAATCGGGCGGAGAGTGCCACAAACACTCTCCGCGTTAACCCATTGATTAACCGGTGTCCAAAGGACACCACCACATCCAA
>VHCZ01000088.1 GCA_016871535.1 Verrucomicrobiota bacterium | reverse complement strand
CGGCGGGTCTTTTGTCCGTGGCCTGCGTTGGCTCGGTCCTTACAGCCCGCGTTGGGGATGCTCGGACCTCGCCGCCTTGGCCACAGCCAAAATCCCTCGCCGCAGGACCCCGCGCAATTTTCGGACACGCTCTAAGCCTTATCGACGAACTCGGTTACAAACTTGCGGAACCGCTCGAAATTGGCCGGCACGAAATCCCGAACCACCACTCCGTTCTGGCCCGCGATCTTCACCGTCACGGCTTTCGCAAAGGCGATGGCCCGCAGTTCCTCCGCGCTCGCCAAGAAGATCGCATCTTCGCTGACCACGCCGCGCCTTTGCTTGCGCGAGTTCAAGCTGCCGCTGCCTCGGAATTTGAATTCCCTGCCGTCGGCAATAACGGTGAGCGACAACCCGGGGTGAATGTTCAGCAAACCGGTTTCTTCGCGGGCTTCGTAATGAACTTCCAGATAGTACTCGAAGTACTGCCGGTCCTTGAACACACGCGACGCGTTCAACCAGAGCAATTCGCGCACAGGCCCCTGCGTCTCCAGCAAGTTGTCCGGAATCAAATCGGTTCGGAGCTGAGTGTGCGGGTCGTAATGCGTGGCGACGTCCGGCACGGGAACCGAGGCGCAACCCGCCCAAAGGCACAGCGCCGCGCAACAAGCGAGGAGAGCCAGGCCGCCGCGCAAAGTTGGCTTCGCCTCGCCGCCGCCCGCCCGCTTTATGCGGTGAGTTTCGTGCGGCGCACGGCGAAAAGTCGCGGAAGAAAAGCTGGGTCTGAGTTGAATGGAATGGCTGGACGTGTTCATAGGTTTGACATGCTGCACATGCTTGTTCGAGCGCAGCCGAGGGCGAAGTATTGACAGGCCAGCCTCATTTTCAAATACATTTCTGTGCTTCAAACTTTGCCCGAAGATTTTTTTCTGCCTTCCGCCGAAGCGGTTGCCCCGCGATTGCTCGGTCACTGGCTCGTTCGAAGCACATCGCAAGGCCTTTGTGGAGGTCTCATCGTCGAGACGGAAGCCTACCTGGCGGACGATCCGGCCTGTCATGCGTATGGAGGGGAGACCGCCCGAAACCGCACGATGTGGGGCGCTCCAGGCCGGGCGTATGTTTATCTCATTTACGGCTATCATGTCTGCGTGAACGCCGTTTGCTGCGCTCCGGGCAAGGCTGAAGCCGTGCTGATCCGCGCCATCAAACCGGCTCTCGGTGAAGAGTTGATGCGGAGGAACCGTCGCGTTGAGAACCGACACCATCTGACCAATGGCCCGGCCAAGCTTTGTGCCGCAATGGGCATCGATCGGAATCTGGACGGAGCAAATCTCTGTGACCCGGCTTCAAAGCTGTTTATTGCCGCGAACGACGACATTGATAAATACGTGCATGCGGAAGGTCCGGTTGTAACGGCGGTCCGGGTCGGCCTCTCCAAAGCCGCGCATCTGCCGCTCCGATTTTACCTGGCGGGCAGCCCTTTCGTGTCACGACGAAAAGCCGCCAGTTCCGGCGGGGTTGACCGGGCCTGACTCCTCCTCGTAATCGTAATTCTACTCCTAATCGATCTG
The DNA here is from genome assembly GCA_016871535.1 of Verrucomicrobiota bacterium. Classification (NCBI taxonomy): domain Bacteria; kingdom Pseudomonadati; phylum Verrucomicrobiota; species Verrucomicrobiota bacterium. The sequence goes on along the minus strand of VHCZ01000088.1, from coordinate 19,858 downwards.
GTGCCAATGCGAGCCTGATTGAGATTAAGATTAGGAGCGCACCCGGCCATCCGTGGGCCACATTACTTCACCATCCTCACCTGCAACGTCGAGATCACCTCGCGCACGCCATCCGTTTCCATCGCGAGAAGCATCGCTTTGCCAATCGCGTCGTAGGAGGGCGCCGTGCCGGACAGGGTCACGACGCCGTAGGTTGTGTTCACGGAAATACTCAGCGCCGACAGATCGGGATCCTTGACCAGTTTTGTTTTGATTGCGGCCGTGACGCGCGCATCAACGGTGGCTTCGGCGACGACCGCGCTGACGTCCTTTGCGAGTTGCCGGACGACTTTGCCGCTTCGGGCCAGTTCCTCCTTGATATCGTCTCCGCGCAAAGAAGTGTTTTTCAGCTTGTCCTCAATCGCGTCCTTGAGGCGGACGGCTGTTTTGGCCACTTCCTCCTCCGCCTTTTGAACGCTCTCTTCTCGGCGCGCCCCGGTGAGGTACCAAAACGCGGCGAATCCAATCAATGCGAGCACGAAGAGGCTAAAAAGAGCTTTCACAGGACTCAATGTAGGCGGCGGCATCTTCAAATGCAACGTAACGCCGACCAGCAGGGTGCGATTAAAAGTGTCGGTCAGCGGCTTCGATTGACTTCCCTCTCTCCCCGCGAGAAGCGAGTGGGGAGAGAGTTGGAGAGAGGGATTTCCTGGAAACATGAGAAGCGAGCCAACGCCCCTCCTCTCCCCAGCCCTCTCCTCCCTTCGGGAAGAGAGGGAGAAGACTTCGTTGACCGACAGTTTCAATGAAGGCGGACATTCAAAACATTCAAACTGGAATTGCGAATACCCTTCCGATACCCTTCGCGGGCGTATGAGCGCGATCCCGATTTCCAAAACCGCCCCTCACGAGGTGAAACCTTTCGTCGCCGCGGAAAGAGTTTTGCCGGAGTTCACGTTCCCCCCGATTCTTGTCGGGTCTGTGCTCGGGGTGGTCTTCGCGGCGAGTTCGGTGTACCTGGGCCTGAAGATTGGTTTGACGGTCTCGGCTTCCATTCCCGTTGCCGTGCTGTCGATCACCCTTTTCCGGTGGTTCAGCCGCTGGTTCAAAGTGCGGTCCGCGAGCATTCTGGAGAACAACATCGTGCAGACCGCCGGCTCCGCTGGAGAATCCCTGGCTGCGGGAGTCGCCTTCACTTTGCCTTCGCTTCTCATCATGGGCTTCGAGCTGGAGATGGTCCGCGTGCTCCTGGTCGCGCTCTTTGGAGGGCTGATCGGCGTGCTCATGATGATCCCGCTCCGCCAAGGCCTGATTGTGAAAGAGCACGGCAAGCTCACGTACCCGGAAGGAACCGCGTGCGCGGATGTCCTGATCGTCGGCGAGCAAGGCGGCACCAACGCGAAAACCGTGTTCCTGGGTTTCTTCGTTGGGCTGGGTTATGCCTTCCTGAACCTCATTGGCAAACTCTGGGCCGATGCCGCCGTCTTCGCCGGTAAAATCGTCACGTTTGGCGGGAATCTCAAAGGAGCGCTCCTGGCCGTCGAAGTTTCCCCGCCGATGCTGGGGGTGGGATACATTATTGGGCCTCGCGTCGCCGCCAACATGATGGCCGGGGGAACGCTCGCGTTCATGATTCTCGTGCCCCTGATTCACCTGTTTGGGGATGGGTTCACGACGCCGATGTACCCGGAAACCACGAAGCTGATTTCGGGCATGAGTGCCAGGGAAATTCGCAACAGCTACATCCTTTACATTGGAGCGGGCGCGGTCGCAGCCGGCGGCTTCATCGCTTTGGCTCGGGCCATTCCAACCATTCTCGCGGCGTTTGCCGGAGGCTTGCGAAGCTTGAAAGCCGGCGCCGCCGGGGCCACTGCTCGGCCCAGGACAGAACAGGATCTTCCGATCGGTGTGGTCATCGGAGGGGCGCTGGCGATTGCGGCGGCGATCTGGCTGGCGCCGGTTCTGCAAATCAACCCGCTCTCCGCCGTCTTGATTGTGCTCTTCGGCTTTTTCTTCGTCACCGTGTCGAGCCGGATCACCGGCGAAATCGGCTCCTCCTCGAACCCGATCTCTGGAATGACGGTCGCGACGTTGCTGATCACTTGCGCAATTTTTGTCGCGCTCGGATGGACGGGGGCTGACTTCAAAGCGCTTGCGCTCACCACCGCGGCGTTGGTTTGCGTGGCGGCCTCGAACGGCGGCACGATCTCTCAGGATTTGAAAACGGGATTCATCGTGGGCGCGACACCCCGGTTGCAGCAGATCGCCATCATGATTGGCGCGATTGTCTCCGCGCTCGCCATTGGCTTGATCCTTCAGATTCTGGATACGGCGCACACCACATACAAACCGGTCGCGCACGAAGGCTTCCGCCTTCCTCTGCCACCGAATGCAGCCACCGTGAAAGGACCGGACGATAGAGACTATCGCCTCGTCTATGTGCGGGAAGCAACCGGGCCACTCACGACGCGTGGCCGTTATCTGGTTCGTAACGACGGCAGCGTGGCATTTGCGGTCGTGGCCAGCGTGGATCCCGACTTCCCTTGGCGTTTGGAGCGAAAGTCTATCTCCGGCGCGAAACTCCCACTTCTGGAGAAGCGCAATTACCCGGAAGTCACGATCCCGATTCCCGTGGACGCGCCGACTCGACCTGGGCTCGACGGCAAGGAATACCGCGTCATCCAGTTGGCCGAAAAGAGCGGAACAGCGCCGCCGGGCGAATACCTGGCCACGCTCGAAGGAAAGATTGCTTACGCAACGAGTCCAGCCACGGAACTGGGCCTCGATCATGTGTCGTACCGCGCGGTCCAGACCGAACGCGAGGAAAGCGGCGTGCCGATTGGCCGCTATCTTGTGGATGAATCCGGAACCATCACGCACACCGCGGTGCAGAATTGGAAGTTTGACGCGCCGAAAGCGCAGCTCTTCGCGCTGATCATAGACGGAACGCTGGACCGGCGCATCCCGTGGGGGCTGGTGCTGGTGGGGATGCTCTTTGCGGTCATCATGGAGTTGGTCGGCGTTTCCTCACTTCCGTTCGCCGTGGGGCTCTACCTTCCGATCTCGACCTCCGCCGGTATCTTCACGGGCGGAATCGTGCGCTGGCTCGTGGACCGCAAGCGCGGAGACCACGGCTCGACGGCCGCTGAATTCTCGCCGGGGGTCTTGATGGCTTCGGGACTCATCGCCGGGGGCGCGATTGCCGGCGTCGTGCAATCCATCATCGCCTTCTACGAGAAGGACGCCGTGTTCGACCAGAGCAGCATCCTCGGCGCGCTGGCGCAAAACCACACGTGGTGGCCGATGCTGCTTTTTCTGGCGATGGCCTCCTTGCTCTATCGCGTCGGGGGTCGACGGGCGTAGCTGTGGCCTGCCGTCCGCTTTATCGGCTGTATTTCGAAAGGTCCGGCATCTGCTTGAATCGATCCAGGGCGTCACGCCGCCAACCGCCGGGAGTGGAACCGGGACCGGGTTTGCTCGCCGCTTCACTGGCCTTCGGGGTGAGCGCCGGAGCCGCGGCGCTTTCCCCGTGCTGTTGGGAGGGCTTCGCTTCGACGGCAGACGCAGGCAAAGGTGTGCGCCGCTCGAAGAATGAACCTTGACCGAGGAACGCCGATCCAGGTTGAGCCGGCGCGGGCGCGGCGGGTGCGACGATTTGCGGTGTCGGAGGCGCGGGTTGGGTCTCCTCCTCTTCGACGTGCGTGGCGTCCGACCACCACGTGAGCCGGACGCCAGGCATCATGCCGATCTCAACCGTCAGCGCGCCATAGGTCATGCCGGGAAGACGCACCTTCGCCGCCATTTCCTCGGCTTTGCTGAGCGCCGCGAGGATGCTGCGAAACGCAACGTTGCTCTGGTGTTTCGTTTGCAGGTCGCGCAACGAACTCGCGCTCGTTTCCTCTTCGCGATTCAAATGAACGATGAGCCGAGGGTTGCCTCCGACTTCCATCTGAACGTGGTCGAGGCTGTAGCCGGTTTCGTCCAGGATTTCGGCCCCGGCGGTGAGTTGTTCCAGAATTTCCGGAAACGCCGAACTGCTGATCCGGAAGTCATCCTTGAGCTGCTGGAATTCGCCGACGGTTTGAGTGATGAGCTGGCGAACCTCGGCCACTTTGCCGGGCGCGGCTTCCAACACGTGTTTGATCTGCGCCGCTTTCTGGCTCAGATCCTGGAACCTTTTGCGAAACTTTTTCATGGGTTAAGTCGAAGGCTTCGCCGGTGAATGGGAATAGGGCGGCGGGATCTGCCGCTGCTCGCGCTCAGCCAGCAATTGGTGGAACTTTTCCAGAAAGAGGCTTTCGTTCGCAAGCATGTCCTGGGTCAATTCAATCTCCACGGTGCCTTGCCGCGCGCGTTGGGCCAGCAAATCCTGCGCTGCCCGCAGGTTGAGGCTCTGTTGGCGAGCCATGTCTTTCAAAGTTTCCAGCGTGTTGTAAACGGCCGTGATGTTTGCGTCCAACGTTTCCAGCCGGCGGGCCGTCACTCCGGAATGAACCTCGCCGAGCGCCGACGCCAGGCTTTCGCGCAAGGCCTGCAATCCGGCGCTCAGTTGCCGGGCCACCTGCGCGGCTTCGCCGGTGGGACGCGACTCGGCTTTGGCCGGAGCGGCCAGATGCTCCAGGCGGGTTTCCACGCCGGAACGCAAGGCTTCCAGACTCTGGCTCAGCGGAGTCAAATCCACGTTCAACTGCGGCGATTGCGCTTTCGCCAACTGCGTCGCCAGCGTTTCTTGAATCGCTTCAAGGCCGGCCTGGAAGCCGGCCAGTTGCGAGACCACGCGGCTCACGGGATCGTTCGAGTCGCCCCCGCGCGTGAGTTGGTGGCGTTTGAACGCTTTTTTGATTTCTTCCCACCGCGCTTTCTCGGCGTCGGTCAGCAGGCCGATGATTTCTTTGAACTTGAGCAGATTGGCTTCCGCGCCGGTGGTGAGGGTTTGCGATTCGTTCCGATAATGGTCGAGGACGAGGTCCAGCACCTCCTGATCGTTCATGATCGGCACGATTTTCTCGGCCAGGCGATTCATGTTCCGGTAAGAGCCCTGGAGCCTGAACGGCGGTTCGGTGCGGAATTCGTCCGCCTGTCCCGCGGAATGGATGTATTCCTGGTTTACGCGCAGGACAATCTCGCGAATCTTCACCAACTTCTTCATCACGTTCAGAATCTCCTCGGCTTCCTGCGAGGAATAACTGCCCTCCAGGCCCGTCGCGTCGCGCTCACCGAATTCGGCCATGCGGATGAACGTGCGGATATCTTTCTGGCTCTTGTTGGCCAGCGGCGCGAGGACGGTGTTCGACGTGACGGCATTTTCCAGATAGCTGGCTTTGAAGTAATCCGCGCTGCCGCCAATGATATCGCCCAGGTTGTAGGTGTCGGCGCGGTTGGCGAGCATGTCGGGGATTTTGAACTTCTGCCCGCTTTCCGTGTAGGGGTTGCCCGCCATGACCACGACGACCTTGCGTCCGCGCAGATCATAAGTGCGGGGCTGGCCGCGCCAGACGCCTTCGATCTTCCGCTGCGCGTCGCACAGCGAGATGAATTTTTGCAGAAACTCCGGGTTGCAATGTTGGATGTCGTCCACGCAGATCAACACGTTGTCCCCCATTTCCAGCGCCAGATTCAGCTTCTGAATCTCTTCGCGAGCGGCCGCGTTGGGCGCTTCTTCGGGATCCAGCGACGTGACGCCGTGACCGAGGGCCGGGCCGTTGATTTTAATGAAGACGATGCCCAGGCGGCTGGCGATGTACTCCATGAGCGTCGTCTTGCCGTAGCCCGGCGGCGAAATCAGCAGCAACAAGCCCATTAAGTCGGTGCGCTGTAGGTGCGCTTGAAATCCGTGACGAACGTTTTGTCCTGCAGCACGCCCAGGTCGCTCTCCTTCCAGAGACCGGACGCTTCGTCGTGCGAGTAGATCGCGAACACGTCGCTCAGATTGATCTCTTTCTTCAGCCCGAACTGGACGTTGAAGCCGAACAAAAAGCGCCCGTGGCCAAGCGGCACCATGTCCCGAGGAACGCAATTGTGCGCCGTGACGATGCGATCCGCCTTGAGCAGTTTGTACTCGATGGCGCCGAAGACTGCTTGCCGCCGCGCGTCGAGTTTGGCCATCCGCTCGCGGAGGAGATTGCCCTGGACCTGGAGGCGCTGGCGGATGATCTCGTAAGTCGCGCTGCCTAGCGCCTGCGCGGTGGAGGGCGCGGCGGATTCCGGCGAAGCGACCTGCGCCTCGGACGCGACTGCATCCCCGCTTTCAGTTAGCACGGTTGATCAAAACAGAGTCTCGAAGCCGGCGGCCCGGAAATGCTTGACGTTCGTGAACGCTTTAGTGATGCCCAACCGGCCCATCATTAAAGGAAACATGACCGTATCCAGAAAGACGGCCGTCATGGCTGATGCTCATTGTGACGCGCGGCCAAATCGTGTTCCCCGCTGTGAAATCTCTCGGAGAGTATTTCGTTGATCGCCTTCAGATTCTCGTCCGGCGGCGGATTCTCTCCTGCAGCTTTCAACACCACTTCCACCTCCGTCCGTTCCGGCAGATCCACCGATTCCAATGGGCGAAAGACGCCCTTTTCATGTAATGCATGGATCGTTTTCATGGCTTGTCTTTATCACGCGATGACAGGATTCGCCAGCCAGGATAGGCGCGTGGAGCGGGTATTCACGCCTTGGCGGTTTCTTGCTCGGAGAGTGCCGTCGCGGCCAGCACGTCGGCCAGGCCGCTTTCCTGCGCCATCGTTTGGGCTGATTGGATTACCGATTGCAGGGAAGAGTCCTTCGTGGAGGCCAGCAGTTTGGCCAGCAACGCCGCCACCGTCAGATTCTTCAAGTCTTCGGACCGGATCCCGAAGTCTTTGACCCAGGCGCGGAGGCGTTCCTTGAAGAATTCGGGATCGCCGTTGAAGAACGAGTTTTTGATCTCGGTCAGCGTTTCACTGCTCCCGACGAGACGGTCCACGGCTTTGCCGTTGCCCACCGCGCGCACCACCTTCTCGAAGAAGTCGTTCTCGCCGCCGACGATGTCGATGTTCGCGTGCTTGAGCACCTCGGCCACGATCTCAGAATGGGCCCGGGCGATGTCCTTCTGGACGTGAATCGCGGCCAGTTCGACGTCGCGTTCCTTGGCGAGTTTGATGCGGAATTCCTCGTGTTGCTGGCTGGCCGCGTGGAGCAGCTTCATGGCCTTGGCTTTTTCCTCGATGCCCTTGGCCTCGGCCAGGCCTTTGGCTTCGATGCCGGTGGCGATGGCCAGTTCCTTTTCCTTCACGCCTTCGGCCTCAGCCTCGGCTTGCTGCTGGGTGATGTCGGCGTGGGAATGGCCTTTCGCCTTGATGACCTCAGCTTCGGCCAGGCCCAGCTCGCGGACCGCGCCGGCGTCAGCCTTCTTCGCGGTGGCCTTGGCCGTGATGACACGCGCTTCGGCTAAACCGCGGGCGGCTTCTCTGGCCGCAAGGCCCTCGGCCTCCTGCTCCATCGCGTGGCGTTTCTTGTCCGAGGCCTTGGCTTCGGCATCTGCAATCGTTTGGAGGCGTTCGGCGTCGCGCAACGCCGCTTCACGTGCGGCATCGGCGGCGGTGATGGTTTTGATCTTCTCGGCCTCCGCCAGGTGGCGTTCGGCTTCTTTCTGAGCATCGGCCGCGACGACTTTTTCGACCTGATCTTTCTTGGCGTTCATCTCGGCCTCGATGAGCGTAACTTCACGCACGCGCTCAGCCGTCATGCGGGCTTCGATATTGGTCTTTTCTTCCTGCTGCTGGACGACAGCTTTTTCCTCAGCGACCACCGTGGCGCGTTTGCGCTGCACTTCGACCGCGGACTCGGCGACCTTGACTTCCTTGTCCATCTCAGCGAGGGAGACCGTGCGTTCGCGGCGGACGCGGGCTTCTTCGCCTTCCTGTAAGGCTTCCTGTTCCAGACGCTGTTTCTCTTTCTTGACAGTGAATTCGCGCTCCTGCACGGCGCGGTTCATGTCCTCGGTGCGCAGACGGATGGATTCGTCGGCTTCCAGGCGTTTGGCTTCGACTTCCTGCCGGCGGGCTTCGATCACCTTGCGGGCTTCCGCCTCTTCATTGGCTTTGATTTCAGTGACGGCGCGGGTCTGCTTGGCCGTGTCCTCGTCGTTGCGGCGCTTTTGTTCGCGTTTGGCGATCTCGGCGTCGGCGTTTTCTTTCTCGACCTGCACCTCGTCGCGGAACTTGATGCGTTCGGTGAACAGCTCGTGAAACTCCATCTGCTTGCCCGCGGTCTTGAGCGCCTCCGAGAACTTGGCCTCGAACAACTCGCGCAATTGCTCCACATCAGACACGCGTTCGGGCGTGAGCATTTGGGCGACCTTGCGCACGCTCTCCACGCTGGCCTCCACGCGAATGTAGAACGCCACCGAAATTCGCCCGAGCTAACCCTCGAGCAAAAGGCCGCTCTCCGCACTCGCTTCGAATCCCTCAACCCGATAACCTTGAAAACCACGCTGGAAGAGCAGCTCAAAGCTCTGTTCCGCCAGGTCCGAAAACAGTCCACACTATGATGAGTCAGCCGAACCAAAACTCAGATCCCCTTCGGTAAGCTTTTCCCATGAGTCAACGCGACCCCTCAGCGCATCCACAAGGTGTCGGTGCCGAAGCGCAGATTCCCAATCTGCTGCATCGCCGATTTGTAATCGGCACGGCGTCGGCAAGCTCCCAGGTCCGTGGACTGGTCAGCGGTTCGCAGAATGCAATTCTGCGATACGGCAGAGTGCAACTCTGCGCTACGAGGACAGAATCACTGATAACACGTCAAACCCGTTCCTCACGGCTCCACAAAGCGAGCGCGCCACATTTCTGCGCCCTCTTTCTTCATCGTCTTGAGGAGGGGGCGCATGGTGTAATCACACGCACTACGACGGCCGGGTTCCTCTCTGCGAGCCGGGATCTTCGAGAATCTGAGAGGCGGGGGCGGGTTCTTCGAGAATCTGCGCTGTGCCTTGCTCGGCGTCGTAAAGAGCGAGACGTTTGCGGGCTTTCTCGGCGGCGGCGGTTTCGCCGTGTTCGGCATCGAGCTTGCGCAAAAGGGCGACGGCTTTGTCCGCCTGATTCATCCGGAAATAGATATTGCAGAGGTGAATCGCGGTCCAACCCCACCGTTCCGACGGCAGTTTCTGCTTGAGCACTTCCTCGTATTCCAGGGCCGCCGCGAGATTGTTGTTCAGGTCTTTCTCGTAAATCTCCGCGATGCGGATGGCGACGTGCTGCTCGCGCGGATTCTTCTTCAGGTAATCGCGCATGAGTTGGATCGCCTCCAGGTGCTTGCCGTCCGCCCAGACTTGCTCCGCGGCTTCGTAATCCGGATCGGTCATCCCTTCGCCTTCGTCGTTGTGGACGCCTCTCAGGGCGCGGTCGCCCAGGTGATGGGCGACGTCGTGGCCGAGTAGGAATCCCAGCGCGACGACGGCCACGAAAAAACCGGCGCCGAAGATCATCACCTGGGCGTAGCCTCGAGTCACGAGGGTATTGCCGCTGGTTTCCAGAGCGGGAACATCCGGCGCGCGGACGTCGGCATTCTCCAATACGCCGCTCATCAATCGGGTGTAGTTCTTGTACGAGAGGTAACCGAAGACGCACGACGCCGTCGTCAGAATGACGTACAAAGCAAGCTTCAGGTTCTGGTTCATTCGGATTGCCGGCTGCAAGTTAATCCGCTCTGCCGGGCGCGGAAAGAGTTTTCTGTCGGAACCCCTCAGTTAACTGAGGGGATGCTTTCTATCCCAGGCTCAGAGGAGCATTCCCACGATGCTGGCCGTGGCGTAGCAGGCCAGCACGCCGCCGATCATGGCCCGAAGACCGAGTTGGGCCAGGTCTGTGCGACGGCCCGGCGCCAGGCCGCCGATCCCTCCGATCTGGATGGCGATGCTGGAGAAGTTCGCGAAGCCACAAAGGGCGTAGGTCGCCAGCACGAAACTCCGCTCATCCAGCGCGGCCTTCTGCCGGGTCAAGGTGAGGTAAGCGAAGAATTCATTCAGGACGATGCGTTCGCCGAGGATCTGGCCAACCTGTACGCAGTCTTTAGCCGGCACTCCGATCAACCACGCAAACGGAGCATTCAACCACCCGAACACATCCTGCCACGTGGCGTGCAGGCCGAGCGGCCGCAAGAGCAGGCCGAGCAAATAGTTCGCGAGCGCGACCACGGCCACGAACGCGATGAGCATGGCCATGACGTTCAGCGCCAGCGTGAGTCCTTCCGAAGCGCCGCGGCAGAGCGAGTCGATGCTGTTGGACGAAGTGCGTTCGATCTTCAGCGGCGCATCGTGGGCCGTCTCGCTTTTGTCGGTCTCGGGCAGGATGATTTTGGCGATCATCAACGCGGCAGGCGCGCTCATGACGGAAGCGGTGAGCAAATGGCCCGCGCTGGCGCCGAACGAAGTGTAAGCCACCATCACGCCGCCCGCGATGGTCGCCATGCCGCCGACCATCAAGGCGTGCAATTCGCTCCGAGTCATGCCCGCCAGATAAGGCTTGATCACGAGCGGAGCCTCGGTTTGGCCCATGAAAATATTCGCCGCCACCGCCAGCGTTTCGCTGCCGCTGGTCCGCATCGCTTTTTGCATCACGACCGCGACGGCATGGACGACGCGCTGCAAAATACCCCAGTGATACAGCAACGAAGACAAGGACGAGACCACGATGATCGTGGCGCTGACGGTCACGGCGAAGATGAAGCTGTTCTCGGCGCCCCATTTTTCGGTGAGCAACTTCTCGTTCGCCAGCGGCCCGAAAACCATCCCGGCTCCCTCGATGGCGAATTGGTTGAGCTTGGCGAAGCCGCGTTCCACGAACTGGAACATTCCCGCGCCAAAGGGCGTCTTCAGGATGAGCAACACGAAGAGGAATTGCAGTCCCAACCCCCAGAGAACCGTGCGCCACGGAAACGCTTTCCGGTTCAACGAACAGGCCCAGGCCAAAGCGAGGAGCATGAGGAGACCGAACAAGCTGATCAGCTTCAGCGCCATGCGCGGAAGGTATTCGCGAGGTTGGACCCGAAGCAAGACGGTTCTTGGGTTTCGCAGCGATTCTGCCCATGAACCAGACGGGCGAGCCTGTCCCCAGCGAGACGAGTCGGACGTCTTCCACGCACGTCGAGCGGCTCGCCGGGACGGACTCGCCCTACCGGGTTCATGGGCCGAGTGCATGGTGCGGGTTGTCCATCATTCGGACAGCGTGTCCAACTTTGGGCCAGCCTGAGCAGAGCGCGGAAGCCGAATCTCAAAGTGATCTTCAGCAGCGGATACAGCTCCGATCTTCTCAAGGACGGAGGAGTGCCTCTCGAAGACGCGGCGTTACTGGAGAAACCCTATGCGCCGCAGAAGCTGGCCCAAACCGTCCGGGATTGTCTGGACGACAAAGTGGAGGCCCTGGCCAGGTAAGCGTGGAAGGTTCGCGAAGGCATAGCGGCAAAGCCTCTGCTGAAGTCGTTTCCACGTTGAAGCGTTACAAAGTCAAATCGTTAAATCGGGTTAAATGAGTTAAATGGGTGTCGGAAGATTAATGGCAGCTTGGCAGGGCCAGGGGTCTTTTGGCCAGCCGCTTCGTCGCTCGCTCGTTGTGGATCGCAGGGATACACCGCCTCGCGCGCTCCTCGCCGCTGGCCAAAATCCCTCCTGGCAAAGTGTATTCTATCCCACGGTCTGATCAGTATGAGCAAGCTGAATATCCGGACCATTGCGGGGCTGACTCGATACGCGATCTCGAACCGCATCACGTTTCCGCGACCGGATTAGCCACAGGCAGCCCCAAGGAGAAAGTACGAAGAGCTACTTCCGCTCCAGACGGTCAGGCTGTCTTTCGCGATTACGGGGTGGAGCGGGAGGCTGTGGGCCGTCCTCTCCACGCCCAAACGCCGGGGCACGGCGTTGGGGCGGATTTTGCGGGCCGCCAGATTGATCGGGCTGGCGAGGGCCAGGGCGGAATTCGCCGCTCGGACCGGATCTCTGCTCCGGCTGGAATCGCGGCTGACGCGGTTGGGGATTGCGATCGAATTGCCCGGGGCCGCGAGGCTCACGCGGTCCCGGACCGAGCTCTTCCGCCGGAGCAACCTGGTTGGGCGGTCCGATGGACGCGCGCGGCCCAGGCCCAGGCGTCCTGCCGCGCATCGCAGGACCTTGATCGCGAGATTCCAGAATGAGCCTTTCCAAGCGCTGAATTTCCTGGCGGAGCAGACTCAGTTCGCGACGCAGATCCGACTGATCTTGCGGCCGAAATTGCGGCCGGTCCACTGGCCCCGGACCGCGCAAATTGAAGTCTTGTCCACTTCCACCGCGCTCTGGAATTCGGTCGCGGTTCTCCGGCGGAGCAGGCGGTCTCAATGCGGAGCGTGGTCCGCCTTGCCGTAGTCCGGAACCTTGATTTTCGCGATCGACCTGCGACCGTTGCTCGCGCGGCGGCTGATCCGGATTGCGATCGCGGATTTCTTGGGGCGCGAGACGATCTGATTCGGGTCGCGGCCGCGGGGTCACGATTCGCGGTTGAGGCCCCGGCCCTTCGCGTTCGGTTCCCGCTCTGGGCCCGGCCTGCGGACGGTCTCCCTCACGGTTACGATCCTGCCTGGGCTTGGCGCGTTGAGCTTCGGGCGGCTGTGCACGCCGTTTGCCGCGTTCTCCAGGCCCCGCGTCTTGACGCTCAATGCGAACATCCCGCTCGCGCGTTCGACGCTCCTCCGGGCGTGGTTGTTGTCTTTCCTCCTGGGCCAGCGCAGTCAGTGCGGAAAGCCCAACCACTACCGCCAACGCCATTCCTGATGTTTTCATGATGTGTTCCTTTCGTGCAGATTGGTTGAGTTAGATTCTTCCATGAGACTGGCCCCATGTTAAGCCAGGTGGGGAGTACCGGGGACATAGGCGGGTAAAGCTTCGTCCCAGATCTGGAATTTCCTGTAACGAAGACCAACGGCGCCTTCAGCGCCGGAGCGATTGTGCCCGTTTTCGGCGAGTAAACCGAAGCTCCCGAATATTGGGACTGCGAGCGCGCGGCCGCCGTGCGCGTGGTCGATGGCGGCGGCTGAGTCAAATAACCCGGACGGGGAATCGCACGTGGAGACGCCGTAGCAAAACCGGTCAACGGTTTGGGGCGCACGGGCGTTGGAGGTCGAATCAAGGCTTGTTGGAGGGTGGGGTGGATGACCGGGTCGGCCGCAAAAGCGCAACGTTGCAGATTTGCAATTACACCAAAGGCAGCCAGCCAGCATGCAAAGGACTTCATGCGAGTTCGATTGGTTAATGCTGGCTTCTCCTCTACTCCTGTCGAACGAGACTGTCGATGGAAAGTTTTCTTTTTCTGACTTCGGTCGGGCGAGCCTGTCCGAGCGAGCCGCCTTCAACGTGTTCCCAATACGTCGGACACGGCTCGCCGGGACGGACTCGCCCTACCCGTGGAAACGTTCGTCGTCATGGAAGCAGTCCATAATGAATTGCTGCTGCCGCTTGCGGAGTTTTTCTCTATGGCCCGCGCCCGCGCCAAAACTGCGCCGCCGATTCCGGCAATGGGAGCACGACCACGTGCGGATCGTTGGTCAGAGTCACGGACAAACTTCGCGACCAATTCGCGGCGCTGAGCGAGCCGAGCGTCTCCAGGTCCAGCCGGCTCCCGATGTCGCCACTGATATTCAGAAGCAATTGATTGGCGGATCGGGCCAGGCGAAGCACGGGGCGCCGCGCGCCGGCGGCCGCGAGATCGTCCGTCAGATCGGGAATCCCGTTGCCGTTCGCGTCGTTTGGATCGTCGATCGACAACACCCAGTCCAGATAATCCGTCGCGGCGGTCTTCAAATCGCCGTCGGCCATCGCGAAGTAGCCGAAGTAATTGGTTTTGGTCAGTTCATCGCGCTCCAGTCCGGTCCCGGCGTAAAGCAGCACCTGACCTTCAGCGCCGACCAGGCTTCCGGGCAGCAGAAGCACTTGGTTGAACCGATTCGTCGCCACGCGAGTCATGGCGGTGGCGCCGGACAGAAGATTAGCCTCTTGTCCGGTCCGGGCCACTTTCAAGGTTCCGGTGATGAGGTTGGTGGAAGGCACATAGCTCAACGTTCCCTTAAACTCCAGCAGTTGGAACGTGTGCGTGAAGGTGGGATATTGCCCGAAAGTCGAACTGGTCAAACGCACCTGGCAAGTGCCGGTCACCGAACCGGCGCCGCGGCGCCATGTGACGCTCACGCTGCCGGAGTCAATCGGCGTTTCAAAAAGTCCCTGCGCGGTTCCGTCGCCTTCTTGCCGGACCTCGAAGAAATCATCGAAGCCGTTCTCGTTCAGGTCCACCGGTTCTGGCTGATCGAAGGCGATATTTCCGAGGATCGGTTCCAGAGCGACCGGGCTCTGCAATCGAAACAAAGCCCCGTGCGTCGGCAAGTTGGGCGAGTAAAGCGGAGCCAGTTCGCCGTTGATTTCGGAAAAGGAATCCGCCGTAGTGATCTCCAGGGTGTAGGTCTGCCCCGCCACACGGGTAGTCGCCGGTTGAAACTGGAGCGACTGACAATAGAGGCGGACTTGAGCGGGTTGGTTCGCGGCAAACACGGAAGGCGTCAGCCACACCAAGACCAGAAACCACGGGCAATAGTTCCGGACAACTCTCGACTTCATCGGGCAGCACTTGGATTGCTCCCATAAGTTAACCGCCCAAAGTGTCTGCGCAAGCGCTTCGAGGCAACCATTCTGCCCATGAACCGGCCAAATCGCCGCCAGTCTAGGAGTGCGGAAGTCCTCTCTGCTCCTTACACGCAATTCTTCCGGTTAGAATCCCAACGGGATTCCGACGCAAAACCCAGGGTAGCGAGGCACGAGCTACCCTGGGGAATAACGGGAACACGGGCTCAACCCCAACGGGGTTGCGTCTTTGGCCAATCGGAGAGGCGCAACCCCTTTGGGGTTGGTTCCTGCTCGTTCGCTTTACCCAGGGTAGCTCGTTCCTCGCAACCCTGGGCTGGCGGACGCAATCCCCTTGGGATTGGCGACCGCCGTCCGCAGATCGTGTAAGGAGCAGAGTCCTCTGGCGCTTTTGGAATCGCCGGGCCCTCCGGGAGAAACTCAAGATTCCACTTGTGACAAAGATAGCGACGCCAAAAATGTCCAAACTCCAAAGGCGGAGCGGCAGCTCCGCCCTATCCGGAAGCCCCGGTCAACGCGTCACGACCAGGCTCACTTGCTCGATCTCCGCATGACCGGACTTTCGGAACGGCCGCGGCAAGGGCTGGGGATAGCCTTGCTCGTCGATCGTGCGCGACCGGAGAATGTACTTTCCCGCGGGCAAACCCGGGAGAAGCACCGCCCAATGCACCTTGCACAACCGCATGGGCCACGCGCGTGGCTTGCCCTGGGAATCGAAGCCTTGAGTGTTCGCCGGGATCGTGTCGCCGGGCAAACCGCCGCCCCAGGTCTTGGGTGGCGCGAGAATCTGCGCGTCGATCCACGGCGCCTTCGCGAAGTGACGGTCGTTCGCCGGCAATTCCTGTTCTTCCGGATGGACCCAAACCTGGACTTTCGACAGACCTGAAACGCCGACCTGCGCGTAACCGGTGATCGGGATAGGCCGGCCCGCCTTCGCCTCGCGCGGGACCCGGAGTGTGGCGGCAAATGTTTTGAGAGGACTGTCAATGTCGTTATTGGCTTCGGCGTAAGTGTCATTGGCATGCGCCAGATTCGTGAGCACGACGTGGGTCAGCCACTTGATCGATTTGAACCCGTAGCTTTCGGGCACCACAATGCGAACCGGGCCGCCGCGTTCGGGGGAAAGCCATTGGCCGTTGAGTTTGTAACAAAGAATGACCGGCGGCAAATCGTGATAATCCTCGAACACGCGCCCGATCGGCAATGAACTGCGAAACATCTGTTTCGGGTCCTCGTTGTGATAACCGTAGTAGAAGACGCGGCGCAAATCCTCGCGCGGTTCGGTCTGCCAAATTACTTCCCGGAGCGGAACACCTTCCCAGATGCCCGTGCCGAGCGGGCAGCCGATGTTGAGGCAGGTCATCACTTTCATGAACCGCACCGCATGCTTTTCGGCCAGTTGCATCAGGCCGGCAAAATCCAGCGCAGTGCCGGCGGCCTTCAACATGGGTTGCCGAATTCGCGCGGGATGATCCGGATCCGAGATGACTTCGAGTTTCCAGGATTCGCGCGTCAGTCCGACTTCGCGTTTCCGGGCGTCCGGCAGCGAGTGCGGCAACGGTTTGCCTCGGGATACGTCCCGAAACTGATCGAGCGGTGTCAGGAACGATTCGAGATTCGCCACCGCTTCGGCCAACTCCGGTGCGGGCGGGTCAGCGAGGTTTGCCAACGAACCCAGCGCGGCCCCGGCCGTGCCGGCCATGCCCAAACGCAGAAAATAACGCCGCGTCAGATGCTCATGCTGCGTCAGAAAATCTTCGAGTGTTCTCATAGCGCCAAATCATCCGGCACCGCTCGCGTCAAGTCCCGCAAATTCGTCGAGGATTGACCGATTGGCTATGGGTCATTGGCGATTGGCGATTGGCGATTGCGCCGAAGGCGATGCAAGACCATACCGCTTGACGCCACCTTCTGCAAAATAATCGCCGGCTATTGCACACAAACCGATGTCCGTATCTGCGCTCAGACCCTGAGCGAGGCACGGGAACCCCGGCCGCTGTAGTACGACTCCGCACCGTTGTGATAAAAGAAGACACGGCCGAAGCGGCGATCGCCAAAAAGCGCGCTGCCGAGTTTCCTCATCTCCGCAGGGGTTTTGACCCAGCTCGACGACTTCATGTCGAACTCTCCCAGTTTCTGGAGTTCCAGATATTGTTCTTCCGTCAGAAGCTCAATACCGATGGCCGCGGCCATATCGATGGCGCTGCTCCTGGGCTTATGCTCTTTCCTGGAATCCAACGCCTCACGATCGTAACAAAGGCTGGTGCGACCCTTGGGACTTTGCGGTGAACAATCAAAAAAGACGTATTGGCCAGTCTTTTTATCCTGGCCGACGACATCCGGCTCACCGCCGGTCTTGTCCATTTCATGGAGCGACCACAGCTTTTCCGGATTGGGTTCGAGCCTGGCCTGCACCTTGGCCCAATCCAGACCTTGATGGCGATTCATGTTGGTCTCAAAACGATCCTTCAACGTGCCGAGGAGTTCTTCCCGTTGTTTCGGGCTCAGCTCTTTTTTGGTGCTCTTCATGTTGGTCATTTTGGCGTTCGAGGGTTTTCATTCGCTCTTCGCTTGCGAATTGAACAAGAGATCATCGCGTCTCGCAAGACTGAGCCGGAGCGCGGCTGTGGCAAAGACCAGGCCGCACCAAAGTCAAAACGGTAAGTGACATGGAACGTGAAACTCCCGCCATTTGTGAGACACATCACTACCGCGCGAGAGCGGCCTGAAGTGAATGAAGTTCTTCCGCGGCCTGGGCCGGGCCCGCGAGCGTTTGCGCGATCTCACTGCCAACGGGCGTTCGACCTGTTCGGGCCACATACTGCCTGGTCTGTGGGATGGACGACCAAACGCGTAGCGCAGAGCTGCACTCTGCCGTATCGCAGATTTGTATTCTGCGGGGCGTCTCCCAGTCCGAGCACGCTGGGACTTGCCGGCGCCCTGCCGATTGGAAATCGGCGATACAGCAGATTGAAAATCTGCGCTACGGTTCTCCGGTCGATCTGTCGTCAATCCTACGGTCTGCACAGTAATGCGGTGTGCCCATGACCTGGCCTTCCAATCTCGAAACCGGCGCGGAATCGCATCGGACTTTCGCCAGTTACATCCAGGACAAATCTTTTCCCGTCGTAGGAGTTCTTGCCTTCAATCCGGCAACCAAAAAATTAGCCGTCAGCAGTGGCCAAAAACACGAGATCCACCTCTGGGAAATGCCCTTTGGCACGCGGACGGGACGATCCGCCTTTGGACTCTGGACACTGGACAAGAGATACTTTCCTTACGCGGCCATCGCGGCTCGGTGCTCAGCGTGGTCTTCAGCCCGGATGGCCGTCGGCTGATCTCGGGGGGGCGAAGATGGAACAGTAAGGATTTGGGACGGCACGGAGCTGGAATCCCAACGCGTCTTAGGACGTTGAGCCCCATGGAACATCACAGCACTTGCGCCGGTTAATCCGTGAAGCAGTTCTCACAAGGCAAAAATCTTGTCCATCCGCTGCGCCAGGTCGCGGGCAGTTTCGACGTCCGCAGCCTGGTTGCCGGGTTGCTCCGAAATTGCCCAACCACTGTAGCCCGCGTGGTCGAGGGCGGCCATGACCGCGGGCCAGTTGGTTCCGCCGTCCAGTAATTTCGGACGGTCGCCTCGGACACCCGCCGCCGGCGGCTGGGCGCTGAAGTCCTTGACATGGATTCTCACGATGCGGTTACCGAGCACCTGAATCCAGCGCTCGGCCGGACCGTATTTGGCGCCCACATTGCCAATGTCGAAATGCCAGCCGACCCACTCGCTGTTGATGGCGTCCAGGTAAGCGACCGCTTGCTCCGGCGTCGTGATGAAATTGTTACCGACATTCTCGATGGAGATTTTCACGCCGAGTTCTTTGGCCACCGGAATCGCCTTTTTGATTTCCACGATGGAGCGTTCCCAACATTCCTCATAGGTAGAGTCACCGCGGCCGATGGCGCCGCCGCGGACGACTCCGGGCACGAGCAGGACGCTGCCGGCGCCATAGGCCTTGGCGTCGTGCAAACTCAGCAGGAGTCCATCCAGGCCCAGTTTGCGCGTGGCTTCGTCGGGAGCGGACAAGGTTTTCACCCAGTGGATGTGATCGCAAACGCTGGCGGCTTTGAGGCCGGTCTCCTTCAACGCCGCGAGCACCTCGTCGCGATCCATGGCGCCCATCGGTTCCACGCCATCGAAGCCCGCTGCCTTCATAGCTCGCAATTTCTGGAGCACCGAACCCTTCACGCCGATCGTGGAATACATGATCGCCTTTTGCAAATTGCGCTTCGCCGCGGCGGACGCGGGTGGGAGAAAAGCCGTTGCCGCCGCACTGCCTGCCGTAATTTTCAGAAATGATCGTCGATTCATAAAATAAAAGGATGGTTTACAAATTTTGCTGTTTCCCTGGCGCCAGACGAGCTTCAGCGCCGGCTGAGTCCCCACGTCCGCGAAGTGAAACGTCGCCATGAGCGTCGCCGGCGCCGCGCTGACGGCCCCGGCGGCGGCCAGGGTTCGGCCAATAAACCGACGACGCGTCAGGGCGCGCCGGAGAGGGTTATTCGTTGTGGTTTTCATGGACTTTGGAGGACCATCATAATGCAACGAAAAGAGAACTGATAAGTGCCGTTCTCTGTTCCACGGAATGACCGCATCGTAATCATGCGGCGCTTTGCGACAAGGAGAAAGTCCCCGGAATCGATGCCTTCAGTAAACGACGGTGGAGCGAGGCTCCGGCCGAGCCTCCTTCGATGGCATTGGCTCGGCAGGAGCCTCGCCCCACCGTCACTGACAGAATATCTGGAATTGGACGAAGCGCTCGATCAAAACGAGTCTTGGTGACCAGGGCATCGCTTCGTTACTGCTTGGTCCACGGGATGGACGACCAAAGCTCGTAGCGCAGAGTTGCACTCTGCCGTATCGCAGAATTGTATTCTGCGGGGCGTCTCCCAGTCCGAGCCCGCTGGGACTTGCCGGCGCCCTGCCGATTGGAAATCGGCGATACAGCAGATTGAAAATCTGCGCTACGGTTCTCCGGTCGATCTGTCGTCAATCCTACGGTCTGCACAGTAGATCAAGACGCCAACACTCGCCGCAGGGCCGCGCTGGGTTCTCGGCGATCCTAGTACTGGTTTCCATCGCTGGGTTGACGTGGAGTCCTGCTCCAGGTATCTGGGGAGGCGATTGACTGGGCCGAGAAGCCACTCGACGGCAATCCGCGCGTGGCCGAGGACAAACAGGCGCTCAAACGAATC
>VHCZ01000087.1 GCA_016871535.1 Verrucomicrobiota bacterium | reverse complement strand
TGGGACCAGTTCTGGCAAAAGATCTCCCGATTGGGTTCCTAAACGTCTCTCTCTTTTCTCCCAATGTCTGAGCACTCATCACATAGAGCCATTAAAACTCTTCATACATCATTCGCCGGTCATACCCCCTCCGTTTGCAGTTTCTTTCCGTGACTTCCCGTCCGGCTTTGGCATAACTACGCGCCATGCATGATTTCCGCTATGTCGGCAGCAAGCTGTATTGCGAGCATGTGCCGGTCGAATCGCTGGCCCGCAAGCATGGCACGCCGCTTTACGTGTATTCGCAGCGGACGTTGACCCAGCATTTTCAGAAGCTCAGTCGCGCGCTCGCGCCGCTCGACCATCTGATTTGTTTCGCCGTCAAAGCCAACGGCAATCTGGCCGTGCTCCGGACGCTGAACAACCTCGGCGCCGGCTTCGATATCGTGAGCGAAGGGGAACTGCGCCGCGTCATCGCCGCCGGAGGCGATCCCAAAAAGTGCGCGTTCGCCGGCGTGGGCAAGACCGAAGAGGAAATTGCCTTTGCGTTGCGGCAAGGCATTTACACCTTCAACGCCGAGAGCGAACCGGAGTTGCAGCGCATCAACGCGGTCGCCGGACGCTTGAAGAAGGTGGCCCCGGTGGCCGTGCGCGTGAATCCCAATGTCGACGCCCACACGCACGCCAAAATCACCACCGGCACGTATCAGAACAAATTCGGCATCGCATTTGAAGAGGTCGAAGGCGTCTATGCCCGCGCGAGCAAATTGAAAAACCTGAGGCTGCGCGGGCTGCAGATGCACATCGGCTCGCAACTCACCGAAACGCGGCCTTTTGCGGAAGCGGTTCGCAAAGTTGCGCCGCTCGTGGCCCGGCTGGCCGCGAAATATCGCTTCGAGTTTTTCAGCATCGGCGGAGGGCTGGGCATCGTGTATCAACCCGCGCTCGCGAGCGGTTCGGAAAAGTGGTGGGGTTCCCCGGCGTCCAGGCAAATTCTGACTCCGGAAAAATACGCGCGCGAACTGGCGCCTTTGCTTCAACCGCTCGGCCTCCGGATTTTGATTGAACCGGGCCGGTTCATCACGGGCAACGCGGGAATCCTGGTCACGCGCGTCGAATACATCAAACGCACGGGCAAAAAGAATTTCGTGATCGTCGATGCGGCGATGAACGATCTGATCCGCCCGGCCTTTTACGATTCGTATCATGAAATCGTTCCGCTCACGCGGAAGAGCGACCGTTTGATTTACTCGGACGTCGTGGGGCCAATTTGCGAGTCCGGTGATTTTTTCTGCAAAGAGAGGAAGCTGCCGCAGGTGAGCCCAGGAGATTACCTCGCTCTTCTCAGCGCGGGCGCCTATGGCTTTGTCATGGCCTCGAACTACAACGCGCGCCCGATGGCGGCGGAAGTCCTGGTCCATGGCAGCACGGTCGCGGTCGTGCGCGAGCGCCAGCCCGCCGCAAAGTTGTGGGAAGGCGAGAATGTGCCGCGGTGGCTCGACTCTTCGAATCAGGAGAGACGTCCGAAGGCGTAGCAGATTTTCAATCTGCCGTGTCGCCGACTTGCAGTCGGCTGCGCGTCGCATGGCCTGGGGTCCGTCCGATTGATCAACCTCCCGCAGAATGCAATTCCGCGATACGGCCCAGCGCGGCTAACGCCGCAACCAAAGCTGTTGGACTGCGGCGGGAAGCGAAGCGCCACGCCGCTTTGGCATCCAATTGAAAAGCGGTGTCGCCGCTGCGCTCTGCCACCGCAGTCCAAAATCACCGCGCGCCGTGAGGATTCCCACCGATACTGATAGACTTCAAGTCTGCGCTACTTTGGGGTTGCCGAACGTCCCCGATCAAGATGCGTTCGCCAATCCAGAAGTCCGGAAACGCATTTTTCAATGACGCTTCACCGGAGCTCTGGTATTGCTGTCAGCAAAACCTCATTCCAACATGATGCCTATGAAACCCTGCGCATTTCTCACCCTTGCCCTTTTCGCCCAAGCCGCCGGCCTCGCGGCGGCGGATTTCGATATCAAAGACGAATCTGAGTTCAAAAGAATCGTGCCGGATTCCGCGAAAGTAACCAAGCTGGCCGGGAACATGCGTTTCCTGGAAGGACCGGTCTGGAATCCAGCCTACGGCGGCTCCCTTATTTTCAGCGACATCCCCGCCAACGAACTCAAGCAGTGGACGGAAAAGGATGGGTTGAAAACTTTTCGCCAGCCGAGCAACAACGCCAATGGCAACTGTCTCGATAATCAAGGCCGGTTGGTCACCGCGGAACACGGTGGGCGCCGCATTTCCATCACCGAACGCGACAGCAGCGTCCAAACTGTGGTCGGCCAGTTTGAAGGCAAGAACCTGAACTCGCCCAACGACGTCGTCGTGAAGTCCGACGGCACAATCTGGTTCACCGATCCGGATTACGGTCTGGCGGGCCGGCCCAAAGAACAACCGGGCAATTTCGTCTATCGCTTCGATCCCAAAACCAAGGAAGTCAAAGCGCTGGTCCGGGACTTCGACAAACCGAACGGCCTTTGCTTTTCGCCGGACGAGAAGAAGCTTTACGTGGCTGATTCAGGGAAACCCAGACACATCCGCGTCTTCGACGTGCAGAGCGACGGCGCGCTCGCGAACGGAAAAGTTTTCTGCCAGATCGACAAAGGCGGCCCAGACGGCATTCGCTGCGACAAGGAGGGCCGGATGTTCTCCAGCGCCGGCGATGGCGTCCAGATTTTCGCCACGGACGGCCGCTTGATCGGGAAGATTCTCGTGCCAGAGTCGCCGGCGAATCTGGCGTTCGGCGGGAAAGACCACAAAACCCTTTTTATCACCGCCCGCACATCGCTCTATTCGATCCCCCTTCTGGTCGCGGGTGACAAGTGAGGCGAACGGAGCCCCAACTCCATATCGGCCAGAAATACGCGGTAGCAGCCGAGGCAACGAGGCTCAAACTGAATCCCTGCTTGGCCAGCACTGTCAGAATCTCACCCAGCAAATCGACAGCTTTACTGCTTGGTCCGCGGGATGGACGACAAAGCTCGTAGCGCAGAGTTGCACTCTGCCGTATCGCAGAATTGTATTCTGCGGGGCGTCTCCCAGTCCGAGCCCGCTGGGACTTGCCGACGCCCTGCCGATTGGAAATCGGCGATACCGCAGATTGAAATCTGCGCGCCGATGCCGGGTGACGAATTGCCGGAAGGTTATCAGCCAGCCCGTTGAACGCCGTCAGAAGTCTTCAGACCCTCGCCCGTTCTCATTGGAGATTCGCCTGGGGCAAGACCAAAGCACACCGCCAACGCCGTCCGCCCAGCCCTCCTGACTGACTTTTTGGGTCCACTCATCTTCCACGTCCCAGGAAACTCCCGGTCCGGGAGCGGGAGTCCAGAGGCTCGGTTGTCGCAGTCCAGATTCGGCTGTGCTGTCGGACGCTTGGAGCGTGTGCGGCAAAACGCACACTTTGCAAAACTTTTCATTCCAGGTATTTTACCGCCACTCTAAACCCGGCAGTCCACGATCCAACAGGATTAGGCGTTGGCTTCCCGTTTAGGGGTTCGTAATCTGACAGGGTTCTCGAAAAGCAATGCGGCAATTCGTTACCATAGGCACAAACGCGTTCATGGAGTTGGTCCGGCAGCCCGTGTTCCTGCTGCTGATGACCTGTTCTTCCACGTTTGGAGTCTTTCTGGCTTGCGTGCCCTACTTCGGGTTCGGGGATGACCCCAAGCTTGTCAAGGACAGCGTCCTGGCCGTGATGCTGATCTCGGGGTTGTTCGGCGCGGTGCTCAGCGCGTCGGCTTCGCTCAGCCGCGAAATCCGCACGGGAACCGCTCTGGCCGTGCTGGCCAAACCCGTGGGCCGGGCGCAATTCCTTCTGGCCAAGTACACCGGGTTGATCGGCGCCCTGACCGTCCTGACTTACATCAATCTGCTCAGCGCGCTGCTCGCGAGCCGCATGGCGTACGACGCGTACGGCAACACGGACCGGCTGGCGTTTCTCATCTTCGTGGGGGGGGCAGTGATCGCCTACGCGCTGGGCGGATTGACGAATTATTTCCTCCAGCGTCCCTTTGTGGCGGACGCGGTTTTCTTTTTCACGCTGTTGATCACGCTGGCGTTTGTGGTCATCAATTTCCTGGACAAAGAAGGCAAGTGGCAAGAGTTCGCCAAGGGCGTGGACTGGCGGTTGGTGCCGGCGGCGATTCTGATTCTGTTCGCGCTCTGGATTCTCGCGGCGCTGGCGCTGGCTTGCTCGACCCGGTGGGAAATGATCCCGACGCTTTCGATCTGTTCCATGTTTTTCCTGCTGGGCCTGATGTCCGACTACCTGTTTGGCCGCCATGCGGAGCCTGCCTGGATGACGTTCAATCTCAAGCAAGAGTTGAAGGACGCGCGGTGGAGCGACGCCCAGCTCCAAATGCTGCGAGAAACCGTCGAGAAACATGACGCAAACAAGAATGGGAAACTGGATCCGGACGAGCGCAGCCGCGTCAACGCGCAAGAAACGCAGCGCTTGAAAGCGGCCGGCCTGGGCGGGGCGGCCTGGGCGTCCGTCCTTTACACGCTGGTTCCGAACTGGCAGCTTTTCTGGCTCGCCGACGCGCTGGAGAACAAAAAGACCATCCCGTGGCGCTACGTGGGCCAGGCCTTCGGCTATGTCGTGGCTTACCTGGGCGCCTCGCTCGCGCTGGCTTTGATACTTTTTGAGGACCGTGAATTAAGCTGAACAACGCGATGGAACGAAACATTAACAAGATCGGTCTGGTCAATCTGGTCGTGCTCCTGCTCGTGGGCGCCGCCGCTGCCTTCTTGGCTTTTCACACCAAAACGCTGGCGGGACAAACCGGCCTGGTCTTCCTGGGGCTGGGTTTCCTCGTGGCCGCGGTGAGCTATTTCCAGATGCGACTGGAGGAGAGCGAACGGCTGGAAAAAATGGAGTTCGAGGAACTCAACAAAGCCAAAGGCAGCTCCAGCCTCTTCAATGTCACCGATGCCGAATTGTTCCCGGCCCAGCGCGCGCGCGAGCAGTTCGAGAAATTCTTTGTCCCGGGTTTCACGGTCCTTCTGTTCCTGCTGCAAGCGGCTTCCGCTTACTGGCTCTGGATCTGGCTCGTAAAAGTCACGCCTGCGCCCACGCAGAAGACGGCCGTGGCGCTGGCGCTCTACGGAATCTTCGCTCTGGTCCTATTCCTGATCGGCAAGTACTCCGCCAACCGCGCGCGGCTCGAAGGCGCGAGGATTCTGCGGCCTGGCGCGAGTTATTTGCTGCTGGGCTCGTATGTGTGTTTCGTCGTCGCGGGCTCGCTGGCCGCCGTGCAATTCGAGCATTCCGTCGTCGATCTATACGTCGCTCGCGTTCTGGCTGGCATCGTGGCTTTGTCCGCGGTCGAGACCATTGTGAATCTGATCCTGGAAGTTTATCGCCCCAGGCTGAAGGGACAGGCCGCGCGGTTGCTCTACGACAGCCGGTTGGTCGGTTTGATGGCACAACCGGAGGGGTTGGTCACCACCGCAGCGCAGGCCCTTGATTATCAGTTCGGATTCAAAGTCTCGGAGACTTGGTTCTACCGTTTTCTGGAGCGGGCGATTTCCTGGATCATTCTTCTGCAAGTCGGACTGCTATGGATCTCCACGTGCGTGGTTTTCGTCAGTCCAGGCGAGCAAGGGCTTCTGGAGCGGTTCGGCCGGCCGGTCACGGAACGCGGGACTTTGGATCCCGGGCTTCATTTCAAGCTGCCCTGGCCGATCGACCAGGTGTATCGGGCGCGCACGCGGGAAATTCAAACGTTCGACATCGGCTTTGAGCACGATCCGGAAAAGACCAACGAAACGACCGTGCTCTGGACGGTCCCGCACTACAAGACGGAGTCCAATTTGCTGGTCGCGACACGCAGTCAGTCTCCTGCAGGCAACACCAACGATGCGCCCCCGGAAAAAGTGGCGCCCGTCGATCTCCTCACGGTCAGCGTCCCCATCCAATACCAGATCAAAGATCTCCGGGCCTGGGCGTACAATCACAACTCCACGAGCAATCTCCTGGAGAAGCTGACGACGCGCGAAATCGTCCGTTACTTCGTCAGCGTGGATCTCTTCGAGGTCATGTCCAGCGGCCGCGCCAAAGCCGCCGAGGAATTGAAGAAGAACATTCAGACGCTGGCGGACGATCAGAAACTGGGCGTGGACATCGTCCTCGTCGGCCTGCAAGACATTCATCCTCCGGTCAAGGTGGCCAAAAAATTTGAGGAAGTGAACGCGGCGAGGCAAGAAAACGAAGCGACCTTGCGCACCGCGGAGGGATATGCCGCCAAGACGCTCGCCCTGGCCAAAGGTGAAGCCGCGAAACTGGTGCGCGAGGCCGAAGCGCAGGCCTACCGGAAGGTGACCGATGCCCGCGCGCGGTCCGCGCGGTTTGCGCACCAGCTTGCCGCGTTCCGGGCCGCGCCCGACGTCTTCGTTCAGCGCGAGTACCTGGCCGCGTTGGAACTCGGCACAACCAATTCCCGAAAGTACGTCCTGGCGACCACGAACACCCAGGACGTGATCCTCTTGAATCTGGAGGACAAACTTCGTCCAGACTTGCTGGACGTGCCGATGCCCACTGGCCGGAGATAGACTTTATGAAACGCAACACTGTCACGCTCGTCATTGGCGGCCTGCTGATCCTGATCTTCTTTGTGCTGCTGTTCACCTTCCAGGTGCGGCAGACCGAAGTGGCCGTGATCACGACTTTTGGCCGGCCTGGCGCCCCCATCCGAGAACCCGGCTTGTATTTCAAATGGCCCCGCCCGATTCAGCGGGTCCACAAACTGGACAAACGGATTCACAGCTTTGACTCCCGGTTGGAGCAAGTGCTCACCAAAGGAGGCGATCCCTTGATGGTGATGCTGTATGTCGGCTGGCAAATCAAAGATCCGGAAACGTTTTTCGCCAGCTCACGCGGCGGCACCGTGGCCGAGGCCGAACAGAAACTCGGCGGCCTGGTCGAGAGTTCGAAGAATCAGGTCGTTGGCAATCACCCGTTTTCGCACTTCGTCTCCACCGATGCCAACGAACTGAAATTCGAGGAAATCGAGAAGGAGATTCTCGAAAAGGTCCGCCCGGACGCCGAAGCGAAGTACGGGATCGAAGTGCAGTTTATCGGGATCAAAAAACTCAGCTTGCCCGAAAGCGTCACTGAAAAGGTGTTCGCCCGCATGCAGGCGGAACGGGACAAAGTGATCCAAACCTTGAAATCCGAAGGCGAGCGCAGCGCGACGATCATCCGCAGCGACGCCGACCGGGATGCCGCCAAGATCCGCGCTGACGCCGAGGCGAAAGCAACGGCGTTGCGAAGCGAGGCGGATGCCGAGGCATCGAAGTGGCTGGCCGTCTTTTCCCAAAACCCGGAACTGGCCGTCTTCCTTTCCAAGATCAAATCACTGCCTGAAGTCCTCAAAGAGAAATCCACGCTGATTCTGGATCAGCGGAACCCGCTGTTAGAATTGCTGGGGCCTCTGCCGAAGCCTGCGGCAGCCCAACCGGGCCGCATCACCCTGGGCGGGGACGACTCGACCAACAAATAAGCCTTTTATGCCGGACCCGATTGGTCTCCCAACCTCGAACGCAGGCCAGCCCAAGAACACGGGGCCGGTTTCGCCCCCGGCACCCATCGACGACGCCAGCACGCAAGCGCTCGCCGAAGCGCTCCGCAGCAGCTTCGTCATCGTCAAGATCATCATGGTGATCCTGGTGATTGTCTTCTTTGGCTCCGGGTTCTTTACGGTCTCGCCGCAGGAAAGAGCGATTATCCTGCGGTTTGGCCGCGCCGTGGGCGTGGGCAATCAACAGTTGCTCGGACCGGGCGCGCACTGGTCGTTCCCCTATCCCATCGATGAAGTCATCAAGATTCCGTTCAGTGAGATTCAGCAGGTGGCTTCTACGACGGGCTGGTACGCGACCACGCCGGAAGCCGAGGCGACAAACAGCGAACCTCCGCCGGGCTCGACGCTCAATCCCGCCGCCGACGGCTACACGCTCACGGCCGACACGAACATTATCCATGTGCGCGCCACCTTGAGTTACCGGATCAACCAGCCGGTGAATTACGTGCTCAACTTCACCAGCGCCACCAATCTGATCCAGAACGCGCTGAACAACGCCTTGTTTCACGCTTCGGCACGGTTCAGCGTGGACGACGCGCTGCTGTTGAACGTTCAGGCGCTGAAGGAAAAGATCACGGCCCGCGTCCAGCAGTTGGTGGATCAACAGAGCCTCGGCATCACCATCGAACAGGTTGAACTCAGAACAAGACCGCCGCGTTACGTGAACGAAGCCTTCGAGAACGTCTCGAAGGCCGGCCAGGAACGCGGCCAGACCAACCAGGTCGCCCAGGCTTACGCCAGCAGCACCGTCAACAAAGCGCACGGCGAAGCCAGCGCCATCATCAACGCGGGTGAGACCGACCGCAACCGCACGGTGCAAGAGATCGCCGCGGAGGCGAAATACTTCACCAATCAATTGCCCTATTACCGGAGCAACCCGGAACTATTCATGGCGCGGCTCCAGACCGAAGCCTTGCATCAGGTGCTGACCAATTCCGCCGTGGAAAAGATGTTTGTTCCGGAGCGCGCCAGTGGCAAGCCGGTGGAACTGAGGATACAGTTGGGCCGTGAGCCGCAGAAACCGGCTGCGCTGCCGCCGCCTTGAATGGGAGCGTTTGCGCGCGGGTAAGCGCGGCTCCGTAGCGCAGATCTGCAGTCTGCCGGATCGCCGGTTTGCAATCGGCAGCGCGTCGAAGATTTCCAACGCCAAGAACAGTTTTTTGAACGAGACCGAAACTTATGCAAGTCACATCGATGTTAAGCCGGCAGGATCCGCATGCCCACGATCACAAGCATGCCCACGACCACGAGCACGATCCCAGTTGCGCGACGTGCGATCACGAACACACGCCCATTCGTCTGAGGCAAACCCTGGTCGGACTCATCTTCATCCTCAACGCCTTCCTCATCGACCAGCTTTTCGACAAGGGCGCGAGCCCGGAATCCATGATCGCGAATTTCAGCGCCATGGTCGGCGCCATCATCCTGGGTTACCCGATCATCTGGACTTCCTACAAAGATCTGCGTCGGGGCGTTCTCAGCATCAACGAACTGGTCAGCATCGCGGTGCTGGCGGCGTTTTCCTCCGGCCAATACGAGATCGCCGGCCTCGTCGCCTTCTTCATGCTCATGGGCGAAATCATTGAAACGCGAACGGCGGCGGGCGCGCGCGCCTCGATTGAATCGCTCATCAAACTGACGCCCACCAAAGCGCGCCGGATGACCAAGGACGGCAAAGAAGAAGAAGTTTCCGCCAAAGATCTCGCGGTCGGCGACGTGATCCGCGTCCGCCCCGGCGACAACGTCGCGGCTGACGGCGTGATCGTCAATGGCCAGGGCTCGTTCAATCAGGCCAACATCACGGGCGAATCCTTGCCCGTGGACAAGAAGCCGGGCGACGACGTTTTTGCCGGCACGCAGAATCTGACCGGCGTTCTGGAAATCCGCGTCACACGCGCCGGGCAGGACACGACGTTGGGTCGGGTGCGCGAATTGATCCTGGCAGCCGAGAAAACCAAGCTGCCTATCATGCGGCTGGTGGACCAGTACATGGTTTATTACACGCCGTTCGTGCTCGTCATCGGCGCGCTGGTGTGGGCGTTCACGCAGGACCTTTCCCGGGTCATTTCCGTGCTGATTGTCGCGTGCCCGTGCGCGTTTATTTTGGCCACTCCGTCCGCCATGGTCGCCGCGCTCTCGACCGCCGCGCGGCTGGGCATTCTGATCAAGAACGTCGGCGACATCGAAGCCGCGGCGCGGATCAATGCTTTCATCTTCGACAAAACCGGGACGCTTACGACAGGCAAATTGACCGTGAGCCGCCTGGCGCCGCTGGGAGAAACGAAACCGGCCGAACTGTTGCGGATCGCGGCGGCGGCGGAGAAGTTCAGCAATCATCCCACGGCCAAGGCTCTGGCGGCGCTGGCCGAACAAGTGGGCGTGCCGCTCTCGGATCCGCAGAATTTTTCCGAGACCGCCGGCCGAGGTGTCAAAGCGCAAGTGGAAGGAGCGCAAGTTCTCGTGGGCCGCGCCCAATGGCTTCGCGACAACGGCATTCCCGACGATTTCACCAAATCAGTGGACCTGGATGAGACGGAAGGTTTCAGCCTGATTTTCGTGGCGCGCAACGGCCGCTGCATGGGCTGGGTCGGACTCCGCGACGAAACGCGGGCCGAAGCGCGCGAATCCCTGGGCGCCCTGCAACACAGCAACGTGCGCCGCATCGCCATGGTGACCGGCGACCGGCAACCTGTCGCGGCGCGCGTGGCCAAGGAAATCGGCTGCGAGGAAGTGGTCGCGGAATGCCTGCCGCAAAACAAAGTGGAATTCGTGCGGCAGATCAAATCGCGCGGCTATCGCGTCGCCGTCGTCGGCGATGGCGTGAACGACGCGCCGGCGCTGGCCGCGGGCGACATTGGCATCGCGATGGGCGCGGCGGGCAGCGAAGTCGCGATCCACAGCGCGACGATTGCGCTGATGAACAACGATCTTCGCCGGCTGCCGTTCCTGGTCGGGCTTTCGCGAGGCACGCGCCTGGTCATCAACCAGAATTTCCTCGTCGGAGTGATCTTCATCATCGGCGGACTGGTGGCGGCGGCGTTTGGCTACGTGCATCCGATCGTGGCGGCGATTCTCCACAACGCCGGTTCGTTGATCGTCGTTTTCAACAGCTTCCGGCTCGTGCGCTACGGCGAGGAATTGGAGCCGTTCCAAAGTCCAGCCGCCGACACCGCAGCACCCGGCAGCGGACCGCGGGCGAGCTCCACACC
Source organism: Verrucomicrobiota bacterium (assembly GCA_016871535.1). Taxonomy (NCBI): domain Bacteria; kingdom Pseudomonadati; phylum Verrucomicrobiota; species Verrucomicrobiota bacterium. The sequence continues at coordinate 10,755 of VHCZ01000087.1, read as the reverse complement.
GCAGCTCCAGCCCAGGCCTGCATGAAGTGATTTGGCCTCGGCGCAAATGATGTCGCTCTTGCTCAACTTACCCTTGCCTTCCCCCTCACCCCGGCCCACTCCCCCCGGGGAGAGGGGGAACGGATTTCCGCGCGCAGTCAGGATTTATGGCTCTGGCTCCTTCCGCGACTGCAACAACGATTCCCTCTCCTTGGGGAGAGGGCAGGGTGAGGGGAACCGCGGCTCCGGAATCTGAAGGAGACTTCTGGAATCTCCGAACGCGTGTGAAGCCTTCCATTCTATGATTGCTACTGAGGATCAATTGGCGCAGCCACGTCTCGCCGCAGCTCGCCCGGCCCAGGACGTTGTCGTCGCGGTGCGTGGTCTCACGAAAGTCTTCAAAGATTTCTGGGGACGCCCCAAAGCCCGAGCCGTGGACAACGTCGATTTCGAAGTCCGGCGCGGCGAAGTGTTCGGCCTGCTGGGCCCCAACGGGTCCGGCAAATCCACCACTGTGAAGATGCTGCTGGGTTTGCTTTACCCGACGCGCGGCCACATCGAGGTCTTCCACCATTCGCCCCGGCACGTTGCGACCAAATCGCGCATCGGTTACCTCCCGGAGGAATCTTACCTTTACCGGTACCTGGATTCGGACGAGACGCTGGATTTTTTCGGCAATTTGTTTTCGTTGCCGCCCAAGGACCGCCAGCAACGCTCGGAACAGCTTCTGGAAATGGTGGGACTGGACAAGGCGCGCCGCCGGTTGGTGGGCGAATTCTCCAAAGGCATGCAGCGCCGCATTGGCCTGGCCCAGGCGCTGATCAACGATCCGGATCTGGTCATTCTCGACGAACCGACCGCCGGCCTGGACCCGATCGGTTGCCGTGAAGTGAAAGATCTGATTCTCGCTCTGGCCCGGCGCGGCAAAACCGTGATTCTCAGCAGCCATCTGCTGGCTGACGTCGAGGACGTCTGCGATCGCGTGGTGATTTATTACGGCGGGAAAATTCAAGCGCAGGGCACGCTCAAGGAACTCCTGGCGCAACCGGACACGATGCAGATCACGACTCCGCTCCTGCCGCGCGGAGCGGTCGAGCGAATTCTCGAAATCGTCCGGAATGACGTTGCCGCCGACAAAGTCCGCATCGACACGCCCACTCAGAATCTGGAGAACTATTTCCTGGGTGTGGTTCAGAAGGCGAAGCAAACGGAAGCCGAAACCTCCGGCGCGACTTCCGGCCATCGGGTCGCGGCTTATTTGCGCGGCGATGCCGACACGCCAGTCGCACAGCCCGACAAGATTCTCGAACGCCTCACGCTGCCCACCGCGGCCCAAAGCGCGCCGGCACCGGTGGAAAGCCAACCGAACGAAAGCGTCGATCAGAAAAAACTGGAAGATTTGACCCGGCCGCAAGAAACGCCCGCGCCTGCGCCTTCGCCCGTGGCGGCTGGCCAAAAGGAGGCGGAACTGCAAAAGGCCAACGAAAAGCTGTCGTCGTTGCTGGGTAAACCGAAATGAAACATTCCGGAAGCGGCGGTGAGAACTGTCGAGGCTTTTTAACCACTGATGAACACTGATGTCTTCGACTCATTAAGAGGTTAGTCCCCTGCCTTATGCAACAGATTCGCGCGATCGCCTGGCTCACCCTGAAAGCGGCGCTCCGGCTTCGTCTCGTGCTCGTGCTCGCAGCCGTGTTGCTGGGCGCGGTGGTCATTTTGCCTCTGGTGATCAAGGACGACGGCACGGCGCGCGGATTCACGCAGATTCTGCTGACCTACACGCTGGCGACCATCACCGCTTTGCTCGGATTCGCCACGCTCTGGATGGCTTGCGGCACTCTGGCGCGAGACATCGAGGAGGCGCAGATTCAGGTGGTGGCGGTCAAACCCGTCGCGCGCTGGCAAATCTGGCTGGGCAAATGGCTGGGGATTCTGGCGCTGAACGCGGCCTTGCTCGCGCTTTCCTCCGGCGCGGTCTATCTGCTCATGCAGTGGCGCGCCCAGAAACTTCCCGCGGAACAGCAGGCGATTCTGCGGAACGAAGTCATGGTCGCGCGCGGCTCGGTCAAAGAACCGGTGCCTGATTTCGAACCCGCGGTCGAAGAGGAACTCAAGAACAAGATCAAGGCCAGCGCCGTGCCGCTTTCGGACCTGGAGTACATGCGCAAGCAGATTCGGGAGCAGTTCAAAGCCCAGGAACAGGTGGTGCCCCCCGAACATCTCCGCCGCTGGACGCTCGATCTGGGATCGGCCCATAGTTTCTCGCGCGATCAACCCGTTTACCTGCGGGTCAAATTCAATGTCGCTCAGACCAGCGCTTCCAAAACGTATCTCGGCCTTTTCGCGATCGGCGATCTCGACTCGGCCCGGGTTTACCAGACCAACATGAGTCTGGCGGCCGACACCTTTCACGATCTCATCATCCCGCCCAACATGGTCAACGAGAAAGGCCAGTTGATCGTCAACTTCATCAATCGCAACGAAACCGCCGTGCTCTTCCCGCTGGAGGAAGGGATGGAGGTGCTCTATCGAGAAGGCGGATTCGGACTGAACTATTTCCGGGGTGTGTTGATCATTTTCTTCTGGCTGGCGTTTCTGGGCGCGCTGGGATTGGCGGCGTCCAGTTTTCTGTCGTTCCCGGTCGCGGCGTTTTTCTCGCTCGGCGTGCTGATCATCGGCATGTGCAGCGGAACCATCGCGCTGGTTTTGGAACAGGGGACGGTGTTCGAGGTGAACCACGACACCGGCGTCGCGGACAAACCCACCGTGATCGATCAGTTTGCGCTGCCGATGTTCCGGGTGTTGCTGCACCTGATCAATATGGTGAAAGGATTCTCGCCCATCGATTCCCTGAGCACGGGCCGGAGCATTTCCTGGGGACAACTCGGACAAGCGTTCGCGCAAATCTGTTTGTGCATGGGAGGCGTGCTGTGCGCTTCGGGCATCCTTATTTTCAACCGGCGAGAGCTGGCCACCGCGCAAGGGAATAACTGAGCAAGTTTCGAACCCAGAAAACCTCGAATGGCCATGAAACAACCGCGAATACAGATCCCCTATCCCTTGAGGGAGAGGGGCAGGGTGAGGGTGAACACGTCGGCGGATCGGAAGCGTAAAAGTCTGGCGGCCGCTCTCCCTCACCCCGGCCCTCTCCCGCTGGGAGAGGGTGGATATCCATGAGTTCCTTTCGATCTAGATTCTACAAGCCGCTTCTCGCTTTCCTGGCGGTGGCGCTCCTGTTCGCGGTGTCACTCGCACAAGAGCAGCTCAATCAACGGCGCGAGACGATGGGATTGACGCGCGCCGACATTCTCGACAACGCGCCGCCCGTGCTGGCTTTCACGACCGTGGCGTTGGGCGGCTTTCGCGGATTGATCGCGAACATGCTCTGGATTCGCGTCGCGGATTTGCAGGAGCAGGACAAATTCTTCGAGATGGTTCAGCTTTCGGATTGGATCACCAAACTTCAGCCGCACTTCGCTACCGTCTGGGTCCATCTGGCGTGGAACATGTCCTACAACATTTCCGTCAAGTTCAACGATCCGAAAGACCGCTGGCTCTGGGTGAAGCGCGGCATCGAGCTGTTGCGCGACGAAGGCCTGCGCTACAACCCCAAGGAAGCGCTTCTCTATCGCGAGCTGGCCTGGCATTTCCAGCACAAGATGGGAGCGAACCTCGACGACGCCCACAATTATTACAAAGCCATGTGGGTGGATGAAATAGGCCCGCTCCTCGGATCGGGCCGCCCGAACTATGACGAGTTGCTCAATCCGCAAACCGACGACGCCCGAGCCCGCGTCCAGACGCTGCGTGAGAAATACAAGATGGACCCGCGCTGGATGAAACTGGTGGATGAGGAATACGGCCCGCTGGAATGGCGCCTCCCGGAGACGCACGCCGTTTACTGGGCTTTCGTGGGCCTGGAGAATATCAAAGGCGCCATCCTCAAAGAACAGGACTCGATCAATCTGCGCCGCGTCATCTTCCAGTCCATGCAACTCGCCTTCCACCGCGGGCGGCTGGTCTTCCTGGCCAAAGGCGGCAGCGAATTCACCACGGCTCCGAACCTGGAGATCGTCGCCCGCACCAGCCGCGCTTACGAAGAAATGATGGAACTGGAGCCGAACATGCGGCAGAACATAGAGACGGCCCACAAGAATTTTTTGAAGACGGCGGTGTATTTCCTCTACGACTATAACCGGCTCACCCAGGCGGATGAATGGTTCAAATACCTGCGCAAAAAGTATCCCACCGCAATCCCGGCCAATCAGGGCCTGGATGAATACGCCCTCGCCCGCGTCGCCGAAGACATCGGTGAGACGAGCCACGACCGGGTCAAAGCGATCCTTGAAGGGATGCTGGAAAGTGTGTTCCTGAATCTGGCGATTGATGAGGACGACCTGGCCACCGGCTACGATCGCTTCGCGCAGCGGATCTGGAGCCGGTTCATGCAGGAAATCGGAACCATTTCAAAAGGTCGGGTTGGCTTGCCGCCGCTGGCGCAGCTTAAGAAGCAAGTCCTGGATCGGATGCTTGATCCAGAGAGCGGCCTTGATCCGCGAATCGCCAATCAGCTCCGGACCAAGCTTGGCCTCCCGGCTCCATCGCCGTCCGCCACCCCGACGAATCAGCCTGCGGTCACGCCTCCTTCAAACAACGCCCCGCCCGCGAACGCCGCAAGTAAGAACTGAAACGGTGGAGTGAGCCTCCCGCCGAGCCCCGCCGAGTCCTCCCCAACCTTCTTTTCAAGGAAGACAAAGCTCGGCCGGAGTCTCGCCCCACCGTGGACTGTTCAGGGTCCCAATGCATGCGCGAAGCGAAAGGAAGCCTCCTATTGAAACTGGGTGGGTAGGGCGAGCCTGTCCCCAGCGAGCCGATCCAGACGTGTTCCGAGCCCGTGGAGCGGCTCGCCGGGACAGACTCGCCCTACGTGGAGCGGCTCGCCGGGACGGACTCGCCCTACCTGAGCATGCGCCGTTTCCAAGCTTGGCACTCCGAAATTTTTTTTTTACGGTCGCTCCGTGCTCTTCTTCCTGCGATGCATCGGGATCATCAATGCCGCGATCTGGTTGGGCGCCGCCTTTTTCTCCTGCATCATCCTGGCTCCGGCGCTGGCTTCCGAGTCCATGCAGGCGATTCTTCCTCCGTCGCACACGGGCCGGGCGTGGCAAATCGTGCTCGAACGCTACTTTATCCTCCAGTACTGGTGCGGCGGGATTGCCGTCGTTCATTTGCTGGCCGAGTGGCTCTACACGGGCCGTCCTTTGAAGCCGTGGTCGGTTTATCTCGCGTTGAGCTTGCTGGGTCTGGGCCTCGCGGGCGGGTTGTGGCTGCGGCCGAAGGTCACGAGACTTCACCTGGACCTTTATGGGGCGCGTTCCACCCCGCAACAGAGGGAAAATGCCCGCCGGCCGTTGCGCCATTGGGAAGGAGTTCTGCAGGTTTGCCAGGGCCTGGCGGCGCTCGGACTGGTGGTTCATTTGGTTCAGACGAGCGCGCCGGTCGGCGCGCCGCGGTTTTTGAACGCCAACAAATTCAAGGGTTGACAAAAGGGGCATCGTAAGTGTCTGTAAGGAGGTATCTGGAATAGCATCGGTGGCGTGTGACGGCCCCTTGTGAAAAAGTTGTATGATCTCGAATGAAAGACCTTCACCTTACGGCCATCGTCTCCACGCGCCTTCCGGCTCCAAGCCGCCCGTCATCGAGGAAACGATCAAATCGGACAAAATTCAGATCGAACGAAAGACGTTCGTCTTCACGCTGAAGGAGAATCCGCGAGGCCGCTTTCTTCGCATCACCGAAGACGTCAACGGCCGCCGTGACACGATCATCATTCCCGCCACCGGTTTGGAGGATTTCAAACGCCTCCTGGACGACATGTTGAAAGTGTCGGGTGAAACACCGGCGAAGATGGGCGCCGAGTGAAGAAAATTTATGATTGAGGAGTTGTGATTTATGATTGGGTTTCCTGCGCCTGCGTGGTTCTAAAAGCCAAACCAAAATCATAAATCGTAAGTCATAAATCATAATTCCGCCGCCGTCGCTTTCCTCTGTCGGACACGAACCCTCGGCGCATCCCCCCACAAACCTTCCAAATCGTAGTGGTCCCGGACGTCGGGCCGCATGATGTGGATGATCACGTCGAAGTAATCGAGCACCACCCAGGCGGTTTGCAGCGTGCCATCGGTCGCGCGGGGCCGGAGCCGGCATTCTTCATCCAGTTTGTCCCGAATCTCATCGACAATTGCGCGCACGTGCGGCTCGCTCGTGCCCGTCGCGATCACGAAGTAGTCGGTGATGGACGAGAGTTTCTTGACGTCCAGGATGACGATGTTTTCGGCTTTTTTGTTGTCGGCCAATTCGCGGCAGCGCAGGGCCAGGGTTCTTGAATTCATGGAGGTTTATGGGTCTTTCTTCGAATACATGCGGCCGGCGAGAATCGCTTCGGCCACCAGCGGCGGCACTAACGAGTCGATGGGCAATCCGTCGCGAACGCGGTCCCGGATTTGCGACGCGGAGACGCCCAGGGGAAATCCCCGCAACGGGTGGCTGCGGAAGGGCGCGGGCGCTTCTTGGAACGCCTGGCCCGGACGCGGAATCACGACGAATTCGACCAGCCGGGCCAATTCTTCGGCGTCCCTCCACAAAGGAAGTTGGGGCACGTGGTCCGCGCCGATCAAATAAAAGAGCCGGGCTTCCGGGCCGCGGCATCTGTATTCGCGCACGGTTTCGATGGTGTAGGAAATGCCGCCGCGCCGGATTTCTTGATCGTCGATTTCGCAATACGTCCGTCCGGCCAGCGCCAGGCGCAACAGACGCAAGCGTTGAGCGGCTGGAGCCAGTTCGAGGCCGGGTTTGAACGGGGACATCGCAGCCGGAGTGAAAACAATGCGGTCGAGCTGCAATTCCTCGCGCGCCGCTTGCGCGACCAGGAGGTGTCCCAGATGAACCGGGTTGAAGGAACCTCCAAATAAGCCGATCCGCTGCGTCATTCCTCAGAAATCAAGTTGAAACCACGGATGAACCCAGATGGACGCGGATGTGGAGCGGCGATGAAGAAAGCCCAGATCATCGAGACGTGGTCAGACACCCCATAGGGGCGCTCCAGCCGGGCGGTTCGGAAGGCAACTCGCGTGTTTCATGCGCACCCCACAGTATAGCGCCAGTTCCGGAGGAATCAACAGCAGCGATTGATGCCCTTGAAGCGCCGTTCCAGGCACCCGGCAAAGAGTTTTCCCCGATCAAGCCGGCTCGCGGAAGGTTCGACGTTCGACGTTCGATGTTCGATGTTCGATGTTCCAACCGCACAACCCAAACGTTCGGCATCGGATTTCGACCTCTGGACGTTGAACGGTTCACAGGCCGGGCTGTTTCCGGAACAATCGCACGCCTGCGCAGCGTTCTGCGCCCGATCCAGGGCGGCTTCGCCGGACAATTCCCGCGCCAGCGCAAACGCCAGCGCGAAGAGGCCGAACAAGCGCAGAGGTTTTCCTTCCGCCAGAACGTAATCGGGCAGCCAGACCGGTTCTGCTTCGCGCAAGACGGCCAGCCTGCGCCGCGCGATCAACAAGAGCCATTCGCGCGCGCTCAAAACCACGATCATCACGACGAGCGTCAGAAAAATGCCGGCCACCGCGGCGTCGAGCACGTTGTTGAAATGGAGGGTTCGGTTCGTGGCTACAGCTTTCCGCGCGTCAGCGATGATTTTTGTGTCGCCACCCGCCTCGGCTGAGCGGAGGGCTTGCTCCAACGCTGGAAGTTTTTCATTCAACGATTTGGCCTGAGACAAAAATCCGATTCGCGGATCGGCGTGAAAGATCTTCTGAACGCCCGCGGTCATGGTGACCGAGAGCAGCCAGACGAGCGGCAGCAGAGTCACGAGCGCGTACGCGGGCCGGCCAGCGCCTGGCTGAGAATGTAGGGCAGACATCCTGTCTGCCGGTTGGCGAGGCATCCCTGCCTCGTCGTTCGAGCGGCGAGATGCCGCCCCAGCCGGCAGGCCGGAAGCCTGCCCTGCGCTTTGCGTCAGTTGCATTTTCAAAATGACCGTCGTCGCCAGACAGAGCGCGATGCTGGCCAGGAGTTGATTGGCAATGCCGAAGAGGGGCCAGAGCGAGTTGATGCCGCCGAGCGGATCGCGCACACCCTGGATCAGAAAATAACCCCAGCCCGCCACGACCAAGACGCTCGCCAGCACGTTGGCGGAGACGCGTTTGGTGTCGCCGAGCGGCTTCCACACGTTGCCCAGCACGTCTTGCAGCAAGTAGCGTCCGACGCGCGTGCCTGCGTCGAGCGTGGTCAGGATGAACAGCGCTTCAAACATGATCGCAAAGTGGTACCACAGGTCCAGCCACCGCCCGCCCGTGACGCCGGAAAAAATATTCGCCATCCCGACCGCCAGCGTGGCAGCGCCGCCCGTGCGGCCGAACAAAGTTTTCTCGCCGATCTGCGTCGCGAGCGTGTCCATCTGCTCCGTCGTCACTGAAAAGCCGGTCGCCGTTACCTTCGCCACCGTGTCCGCCGCGATGGCTGCGGCATCCGCACCGGCCCCTTTGACGTTCATGCTGAGATAGACGCCCGGTTCGAGCGTGCACGCGGCAATCATCGCCATGATTGCGACCAGCGATTCCAGGCACATCGCGCCGTAGCCGATAGGCCGGGCGTAGCTTTCGCGCGTGATGATCTTCGGCGTGACGCCGCTGGAAATCAGCGTGTGAAAACCGGAGATCGCGCCGCAAGCGATCGTGATGAAACAAAACGGAAAGAGTTTCCCCGCCACCACGAGTCCGGAGCCGTCGATGAACTGGCTGATGGCCGGCATCTTCAGATTGGGCAGCACGAGAAACACGCCGAAAGCCAGGGCGAAGATCGTGCCGAGCTTCATGAAGGTGCTCAGATAATCGCGCGGCGCGAGCAACAACCAGACCGGCAGCACGCTGGCCGCCAGCCCGTAAAGAATGATGGCCCAGGCAAGCGTGATGTCTCGCAACGTGAAGGCTTTTCCCAGCGTGGCGTGCGAATGAACGAATTGCCCGCCCCACACCGCCAGCAGCAAAAGCACCACGCCGATGGCCGAGACCTCCATCACCTTCCCGACCCGCCAGAAGCGAAGGTAGCCCCCCATGAGCATCGCGATGGGAATCGTCGCGCCCACCGTGAAAACGCCCCAAGGACTTTCCGCCAGCGCTTTCACCACGACCAACGCCAGCACCGCGAGCAGGATAATCATGATGGCCAGAATCGCGGCGACGCCGATCACCCCGGCCGTGGTGTTCAATTCCTCCTTCACCATTTGGCCGAGCGATTTGCCATTGCGCCGCATCGAGCAGAACAAAATGACAAAATCCTGCACCGCGCCGCCCAGCACGACGCCGATCAAGATCCACAGCGTCCCCGGCAAGTAGCCGAACTGCGCGGCGAGCACGGGGCCAACAAGCGGTCCGGGCCCGGAAATCGCGGCAAAATGGTGGCCGAAGACGATCCACTTGTTCGTCTTCACAAAATCCTTGCCGTCCTCCCGCACTTCGCAAGGCGTGGCACGTCGGTCGTTTAACGCCAGGATGCGTGCCGCGACCCATTTCGAGTAAAACCGAAAACCGATGGCATAGGAACAAAGCGCCGCTGTGAGGATGTAGGCCGAACTGATTTGTTCGCCGCGATGCAGCGCGAGCGTGACATAAGCCCAGGCGCCGAGCACCGCCACGGCCAGCCAGATGAATTGGTTCAAAGGTTTCTTCATGGCAGAGGCAGCTTCTGATTATTGACGAAGGCCCGTCGGTTCAACGTTCGGCGTTCGAGGTTGGATGTTGGACCTTCGAGGGACAAATTGCGAACCTCGAACCTTGAACGTCGAACGTTGAACTCGGAACGGTACACAAAAGTGGGTCGATCACCAGAGCTTCCATGGCGCGTTGCCCGCCGCCCAGAACTGGTTGAGCCAATCCTGTTCCCGCGCCGTGTCCATGCACTGCCAGAAACCGGAGTGGCAATACGCCTTGACCTGGCCTTCGCGGGTGAGCCGCTCCAGGGGCGTCCGTTCCAGCACGCAGGCATCGCCGCCTTCCAGATACTGGCCAACGCTCTTGTTCATCACGAAGAATCCCCCGCTGACGAACGTTTCTTTCTCAGGCTTTTCGCGAAAGGCAGTAATCGTCTGGCCGTCCAGAGCGAGTTCACCAAAGCGTCCGCTCGGTTTGACAGCGGTCACGGTCACGATCGCGCCGTGCTGGCGGTGAAATTCGATGGACTGATTGATGTCGCTGTTCGTCACGCCGTCCCCGTAGGTGAAAAGAAACGTCTCGGATTGGACGAACGACAGCGCGCGGAGGAGGCGCCCGCCCGTTTGCGTCTGCAAGCCCGTGTCGAGCAGCGTGACCTCCCAATCTTCCTCCTCGTGTTTGCCGTGGTAGTGGATTTGAGGTTTGGCGCCGAGGCGCAACGTGACGTCGCAAGTGTTCCAGTGATAGTTCCGGAAGTAATCCTTGATGATCTCGCCCTTGTATCCGAGACACAGAATGAACCGCTTGTGCCCGTAATGGGCGTAGATTTTCATGATGTGCCAGAGGATCGGCCGGCCACCGATCGGCACCATGGGCTTGGGACGGAACTCCGTTTCCTCCCGGAGCCGCGTGCCTAACCCACCGCATAAAATCACCACTTCCATTGCGTGCGAATGCTGAGATGTCGGGCAGAACGTAACCGAGGAAACAAGCGCTGGACAAGCAAAGAGAAGTTGTTCCGCTGCGTAAAATGGGTTGCTGACAAAGCGCGAAAGCCTAG
>VHCZ01000086.1 GCA_016871535.1 Verrucomicrobiota bacterium | reverse complement strand
GCCGAATTTTGCCTGGGGCTGCGTTGCTCCTCGGTCACAGCCCCACTGGCGGGGGATGCTCGCTCGTCGCGCCTTGCCCCAGGCCAAATTGGGCGCAACGAACGTGAGCGTATTTACGAAACGGACCCCTTAGCATTCGCGTTGTTGGAAGCAAAGGCAGAGGACAAACTGCCGTCCCTCGGCATTCAACAAGCACGGCGCGCACAAAGCACCACGTGCCGTTCCATTTTTCCACGAACGGCCATTTGTATGCGGAGTTTGGCGAGGACACACAGCGAATCATTGATGCCCAGCCGCTCACGAATTTTGCGACACCCGACCAATTGCGACGACCGGGTCAAGGCGATGTCGGAAAACCTGTTCCAGTTCCTCTTGGAAACCGGCGACCCGCTCCAAAAGACCGTCATCTTCTGCACGCGCGATCATCACGCCAACCAGATCATGATTGCGCTGAACAACCTCTACGCCGCGTGGTGTCAGAAGGTGCGGCGCACGCCGAAGGAATGGTACGCCTTCCAAGGCACCGGCAACCCCGACCTGCGTCCGCCCGCCGGCGACTTGCTCCCGGAGTTTCGCGGCTCAAGGAACTCCCATTTCATCGCCACCCCCGCCAACAACATCGTCTATTTCGGCGCGGTCGACGAAACGGTCATAGTGGCGTCAGCGTCTGCGCTCGCTGGCGCCGTGCTCGCATGCGTCAGGGTGCTCGTTTTCACGTTCCGACTGTCCGATCATGGCCTCGAATTCATCCGTAAACTCCAACTCATCTTCCAGCATGTCGTCCAACCAATCCCGAACTTGCCGGAGTTCTTCAGCCGACAGCTTGGCCAACTCAGTTTCGATTTGTTCGACTCTCGACAGACACCTGGATCGCTCTTCGGCAGCCCGGTCCATACAAATGAATCTTCGCCGCGAGAAAACGCAATGACGCGGAGGGAACCGCGAACTACGCAAAATACACGAAACGTGGTACCACGGCTTCGTGACCTTCGGTTGCTTCTGTCGATCTCACAGAAGGAAACGAAGCCAACGAAGGGGCGCGAGCGGCCCCCGCATGTAGTCCCGGCTTCAGCCGCCTAAAGGCGCCTAAAGGCGGCTAAAGGCCACGCTCCGGGAGACGGGTGGATGGGAAGGGCTCACGCCAATTCCAGTTCCTCACTCTCCAGGAAACCCTGCAACTGGCGGATGCGCGTCGGATGCCGCATTTTGCGCAACGCTTTCGCTTCGATCTGGCGGATGCGCTCGCGCGTGACTTTGAATTGCTTGCCCACTTCCTCCAGAGTCCGCGAATAACCGTCGCCGAGGCCAAAGCGCAGTTCCAGAACCTTTCGCTCGCGCTCGGTCAAGCTCGTCAGCACATCGCCCAGTTTGTCTTTCAGAAGGCTGTAGCTCGTCATGTCGGAGGGGTTCTCCGCGGATTTATCTTCGATGAAATCGCCGAAGTTGGTGTCGTCGCTGTCGCCGACCGGAGACTGGAGAGAGATCGGCTGCTGGGCCATTTTCAACACGGCGCGCACGCGTTCCACCGGCATTTGCATTTCGTCGGCAATCTCCTCCGGCGTGGCTTCGCGTCCGAAATCCTGGACCAATTGCTTCTGGACGCGCATCAGTTTGTTGATGGTCTCGATCATGTGGACCGGGATGCGGATGGTGCGCGCTTGATCGGCGATGGACCGGGTGATGGCCTGGCGAATCCACCAGGTGGCGTAGGTGGAAAACTTGTAGCCGCGGCGATACTCGAATTTCTCCACCGCTTTCATCAACCCCATGTTCCCTTCCTGAATCAGGTCAAGAAAAGAAAGGCCGCGGTTGGTGTATTTCTTGGCAATGGAGATGACGAGGCGGAGATTGGCTTCGACCATCTCGGTTTTTGCCTGGAGCGCCTTGCGCGTGAAGTGCTGCAGCTTCTTGTAGGCTTCCAGGTACTCCGCATAGTGCATGCGGACGAACTCTTCCAGAGCTTTGATCTTGCGCTCTTCGGACTGGATGATGGCCTGATGCTGGCCGCTTTTGCGTTGAGCCTCCAGGTCTTGAATCGTCCGCAGACTCAACTGGATTTTGTCGTGAATGTTGTCCGCGACGAGCGCCATCTCCTCGATCACCTTCTGCTTGTAGTAGAACTTGTGAAAAGTCTTTTGCAATTTCTCGTCGAGGCGTTTGAATTCCAGGGCGACCTTGTCCCGCTTTGGTTTGGTCGGCGCGTTTTGCCACTCGGCGTACTTGTCGTCGACGCCCTGGTCGATGGCGCGCACTTCTTTGACGAGCTTGCGCAGCGCCTTGAGATGATTCTCCCGGCCTTCAATTTTCTTGTCGAGGATGACTCGGTCGAAGCGTTCTTTAGGAGGTTCGGAGATTAGTTTTTCCGCCAGGGCGATGTGCTCTTTGGCCGCAAACCCAAAGCCGTAGATGATCTTCTTGACTTCGTTCTCGGCATCTTCGATCCGCTTGGAGATTTCCACTTCCTGTTCGCGCGTCAGCAAGGGCACCTGGCCCATTTGCTTGAGGTACATCCGCACCGGGTCATCCAGGATGTCCAACCGGGTCTTGTCCTCTTCTTCCTCCGGCTCCGGCTGTTTGACGCGGTCCACTTCCGCCTGATCCACAATCTCCACCTCCAGATTGCGGAGCTTGATGTAAATCTCGTCCAGATCTTCCGGCGTCACGACGTTGTCCGGCAACGCGTCGTTGATGTCGCCGTAAGTGAGATAGCCTTGTTCCTGCGCCAGTCGCAGCAATTCCTTGATTTTTTCCGTCAGGTCGATTCCGGAATGGCTCTTGATGGTTTCGTTGCCGAGCGAAGGCGGGCTCGCGCCGTTCTTCAGCGGAGTCAGTTCGCCGTTGGCGCGCGCGCCGGAAGCAGGATGAGCAGAAGCCTCGCCCATGGTTTCCGGGGTCGGGAGAGAATCCGTTCGGTGCGGTCGTTCCGAGGGTTTGGGGGTCGGCTTCCGGCCAGGTCGGATGAGTTTTCTTTCCTCGGTCGTCGGCGCCGATTTCTTCACCTTCGATTTAACCATAGTTTTGGGACAGCCGTTCTGCAAAAAGCTGAGGCTCAAATTAGCCGGGGAATAATGCGAAGGTCCGAAAGGGAGTCAAGCAGGGAAAAAGATTTGGGGCCGCGGCGCATCTTCGCGTAAAAAAGACTCGCAGAAAATACCGTGAAAAAAACGCAGCCCCCGAATGCGATGCGCTGGCTGCGTGACTTTGCTTGCTTTGCTGTGCACGTCCCACCGCGCACACGAATCAACGGTAACGATTTGGCTGCGGCCTTGTCGTGCTGCGCAATTGTTTCATTCCGCACCACGCGGCGAAGCGGAAACGCTGACGATCCGCCGCGCTTGTGAAAAAATTCACAAATTAACTTGCCTCAGTTCGGGTGCCGTGATGTAGTTTCAAGCCAGAAAGCGTCACCAAGTCAGACTGGCTCATGCGGACCCATACTGAAGTCGGCTATGATTCGAAAATCGAGGGCGACGTCATCGTCACGCGCGCGGACGCGGTGCTCAACTGGTTTCGCAAGAATTCGCTGTGGCCGATGCCGATGGGGCTGGCGTGTTGCGCGATTGAACTGATGGCGGCCGGCGCAAGCCGGTTCGATATTTCACGCTTCGGCGCCGAAGTGATGCGGTTTTCGCCACGCCAGTCTGACCTCATGATCGTGGCCGGCACGGTCACCTACAAAATGGCGCTGGCGGTGCGCCGAATTTACCACCAGATGCCCGAACCCAAATGGGTCATCGCCATGGGCGCTTGCGCCTCGACCGGCGGGATGTACCGCAGCTATGCCGTGTTGCAGGGCGTGGATCAAATCATTCCCGTGGACGTCTACGTGGCCGGCTGTCCTCCGAGGCCGGAGGCCTTGCTGGACGCGATCATCAAACTGCAAGGCAAAGTTTCCAAGGAGCCGCTTTTGGCGACGCTCAAGAAAGTGGCCTGAAGCAACTGCCTCCTTTCCATTGCCTCCATGCCCGCGATTGATCATGCCCAGAAACTCGCGACTCAATTCGAGGGCTTGATTGAAGGGTCCGTTCAGTTCCGCGGCGAAGTCACTTTGACACTGAAGGACGCTGATCGCGTCGCGGAAGTTTGCCGAGCGGCCAAACAGAGCCTCGGATTTGATTACCTGGTGGACATTTCCAGTTTGGACAACTGCGGGGATGAACCTCGGTTCACGGTGGTGTATCACCTTTATGGGTACGGGCATCGCTGCCACCTCCGCTTGAAGACCAACGTCAGCGAGGCCATACCAGAGCTTCCAACCGTGACTTCGGTCTGGCGAACCGCCGATTGGCACGAGCGCGAGGTCTATGACATGATGGGAATTCGCTTCCGCGGCCATCCGGATTTGCGCCGCATTCTGATGTGGGAAGGCTATCCGTACTTTCCCCTGCGGAAGGATTTTCCACTGTCCGGGAAGCCAACGGACCTTCCGGAAATTGCATTCACCCGGCGCGCGCCACTCGAAGGCGGTCCGTTCGTGACAACTCCAGGCGGAAAGGATGCCATCAAAAGGGAACCTCGAGTTCGGACGCCCGAGAGCGATCCCACGCGGTCTGGAGCCGCGGATGCTGTAACCTCGCCCTCGCATTCACCCTGAACCCATGAACGCAGTGCGAGATTTGGAAATCAAAGACACAGCGGCTCGAGGACGAGACGCCGCTGAAGCCGCGGCCATTGCCCCGGAATTGGACGACATCCAGGGTGAAAAGCTGGTCCTCAACATGGGGCCCTCTCACCCGTCCACGCATGGCGTCCTGCGGATCGTGCTCGAACTCGACGGCGAGATCATCACCAAAGCGACTCCGGATATCGGATATCTGCATCGCGGTGACGAGAAGATCGCCGAGAACATGACCTACACGCAGTTCATCCCCTACACGGATCGTCTGGATTATCTGGCGCCGCTGGCGAACAACGTGGCGTATGCGCTGGCCGTGGAAAAACTGCTCGGCATCGACCGACAACTCCCGCCGCGCTGCCAGTTCATTCGGGTGATGTGCTGCGAGATGGCGCGGATTTCGGCGCACTTGCTCGGCGTTGGCTGCTTTGCGATGGACTGCGGCGCGATGACGGTTTTCCTGCTCACGTTCACGGAACGCGAAAAGATTTACAATTTGATCGAGGCCCTGACCGGGGCGCGATTCACCACGACGTACACACGAATTGGCGGGCTTTCGCGCGACTTGCCCGCGGGCTGGGTCGCGCAATGCCGCAAGTTTTTGAACGAGGTTGTCATCAACTTCGACGAAACCGAGAAGCTCCTGACCCGAAACCGCATCTGGACCGACCGCACGCAAGGCGTCGGCATTATTCCGAAGGATGTGGCGATCGACTACGGGTTGACCGGGCCGAACCTTCGCGGCAGCGGCTTGGATCACGATTTGCGGAAGGCGCACCCTTATCTGTGCTACGATCAACTTGAGTTCGACGTTCCGGTCGGTTCGGTCGGTGATTGCTACGATCGATACCTGGTGCGGATGGAAGAGATGCGCCAGAGTGTTCGCATCCTGCACCAGTGCCTCGATCGCTTGCCAGGTGGAGCGGAGAACAAGTCAAAAGAACCCATCAACGTATCCGACCCTAAAGTCGTTCTCCCTCCGAAGGAGAAGGTGCTCACAAGTATGGAAGAATTGATCCACCAGTTCATGCTCGTCACCCAGGGCGTCAACGCGCCGCCCGGCGAAATCTACTTCGGCGCGGAAAACCCCAAAGGTGAACTCGGCTTCTATATCAACAGTCGCGGCGGCGGTACTCCGCACCGGCTGAAAATCCGCGCGCCGTCTTTTGCGAACCTGAGCATCCTGCCTTATCTGCTCGTCGGGCACATGATGAGCGACAGTGTGGCCATCCTGGGATCGATCGATTTTGTGATGGGGGAATGCGACCGGTGAGGGAAATGACGAATGTCGAATGGCCAATGACGAAAGAAATCCGAATGACTAAACCCGAATGGAACCTGGGACCGGCGAGCCTTGGGCATTCGGGCTTCGTCATTCTTTCGTCATTGGGATTTCGACATGCGACATTTGGATGGCGAAAGGAGGAACTCGTCTCATGAGTTTCACTATCCCAGCCACTCTCGAGGCCGAGGTGGACGATCTGATCACGCACTATCCCCAGAAACGGAGTGCGTCGCTCATGCTTCTGCACGCGCTGCAGGAACATTTCGGCTACATCTCGAATGAGGCGATGGAATGGATCGCCCGGAAGTTGGAGCTGCAGCCGATCAATGTCTATGAACTGGTCACGTTCTATCCGATGTTCCGCCAGCAGCCGGCCGGGAAATATCAGGTCAAGGTTTGCCGCACGTTGAGCTGCGCGCTGGGCGGCGCTTACAAGCTGCGCGAACATTTTTGCCGGAAACTCGGTTTGGACCCGCAGGCCCACGGCATCCAGACGACGAAGGACGGAAAGTTCTCGGTGGAATTCGTCGAGTGCCTGGCCAGTTGCGGCACGGCGCCCGTCATGATGTGCAACGACGATTTCTACGAGGGCGTCGGCGAACAGAAGGCGGATGAGATTTTGGCGAAGTGCAAATGAATATGAACACGCAGGCTGTGCTATTCGAAGCTATCAACGCGATGGAGGAGCGCGGATGGGCTCCGGCTTCCGATGTGAGCAGGGCTACAAAGCAGTCCGTGTCGATTACCAAGGCCTGGCAAAACCGCTTGATCGCCAGAAACCCCAGACAGTTTAAAGCCGAAGTTCCCATTGGTCGCCGATTTAATGAGAAGATTGACATCGTGGATGTGGTGAACGGGATTGCCTATGAATTGAAGCTCTCCTCCAAGAACCCTCACCACGAGTTTTTCAAAGATGTCTTCAAGGTGATCGTCTACAACAAATACCACAAATCGAAGCTCAAGACCTTTGCATTCATCTCGGAAGAGTCAGCCGCGAAAATATTGCAGCGAGGCCTTGGCAAGGAGGCCATCGAAATGGTGCGGGGATTAGGTGTCTCCGTGGAATTCCCTTGCTTCATTTGTCATTAGTCAACTCACGGGCAACAGGCGGATGTCGCCAAAAAGAAATCAAAGATGTGCGGAAAGATTGGCCAAAGGTTTACGCGAAAATAAAGAGGCTGCGCGGGCTGGACGACCACGAAAAACTCCTGTTTGCGCGAAGCCTCGCCGCGACACCAGACGAACGCTGGCAGACGAACGTGACGTTTCTCCGCTCGCTCGGCTTATGGGGGCGCTCCACTCTGAAAAAATTCGGTTCCAACTTATAGGTATGTCAGCCGCTATTTTACAGGGCGTGCCAGTCTCGACGTTCGATGTGGATTTGTGGCTTGACCTTCCGTCACGCCGGTATATGCGCGCCGTTAAAATTGCCTTGGCGCAGGGCGCAACGATGGTGCGTAATACGGTGGTCGAGCTTGCTGACGGCACCCTTGCGAATTTCATTTTTGAAGTCGCCGGTTTGAAAAGTTTCACCGTCGAGTTTCGGAAAGCCAGAAAACTGAGATTTCAGGGGCTGACCATTTCGGTGATGCCGCTCGAATCCATCCGCCGCAGCAAATTGGCCGTGATGCGGCCCAAAGATGCCGCCCATATCCACTACATCGACGAAACGCTCCGTTTGCTTCAAACCAAGCAAAAGGGAAAACCGGCAAGCGAGTGAGAAAGCTGATGCAAAATTCGGGTTGCAAACCCGAAATCGCAAAGGGGCCTTGGCTGCCCGACATGGATTTGAACCATGACAAACAGATCCAGAGTCTGCTGTGCTACCGTTACACCATCGGGCATGCCGGAGCGCTTCGAAACGTAGAGGCATTACTCATGAAGTCAAGTTTCGTTCAACCGTCCGACCGTGCAGGCGTCGAGGCGTTTTGCGCCGCACGCCCCGCCACTCCGCCACTCCGGCTCTCCGGTTCTCTCACGCTCCCACGCTCTCACGCTCTCACGGTCTCACGACATTGAGACGTATGCCGCAGGAATACCGCCTCATCCTCAAATACGCCGACCAGCCGGGTTACAGCCATGACCTGGACTGTTACCTGCGTCATGGCGGATATGAAGTGTTGCGGAAGTCGCTCACGCTGCCGCCCAAGGTGTTGTCGGACGGGCGGAACATTTCGGCGCAGGAACAGATTCGCGATGAAGTGATGAAGTCCGGCCTGCGCGGGCGCGGCGGCGCGGGCTTTTCCTGCGGCCTGAAGTGGTCGTTCGTGGACCGCAAGAGCGGCAAGCCGATTTACCTGATTTGCAACGCTGACGAATCGGAGCCCGGCACGTTCAAAGACAAACAGATCATCTACAAAGACCCTCATCAACTCCTGGAGGGGATGATCATTTCCTGTTTCGCCAACGACGTTCACCTGGCCTACCTCTACATCCGTGGGGAATTCGTGGAGGGCGCCAAGATCCTGAACCGCGCGCTGGCGGAGGCGCGCGCCAAAAATTTTCTGGGGAAGAACATTCTGGGCAGCGGCTACGACCTGGAGATTTACGTTCATCGCGGCGCGGGCGCTTACATCTGCGGCGAGGAGACCGGCTTGATCGAGTCGCTGGAAGGCAAGCGCGCCTATCCCCGGATCAAGCCGCCCTACTTCCCGGCCGTTCTCGGCCTCTACATGTGTCCGACCATCGTGAACAACGTCGAAACGCTGTGCGCGGTGAAACACATCGTGGCCATGGGCGGCGCGGAGTTTGCCAAGCTCGGCACGCCCAACAACACCGGCACGCGCATCGTGAGTATCAGCGGACACGTCAAGAAGCCGGGCTATTACGAAGTCGAGGTGGGCAAGGCGACGCTTGGCGAGCTCATCAACGATCCGGCTTTTGGCGGAGGACTGCGCGACGGGCGCAAACTCAAAGCCGTGATTCCGGGCGGTTCTTCGGCCAAAGTTTTCAGGGCCGGAGAGAAATTCAAACTCAAGCGCAAGGCGCCGGACGGGCAGATGACCACGGTCGAAGTCGATCTGCTCGATTTGCCCTACGATTTCGATTCCGTGCAGCAGGCGGGTTCGATGTCCGGCTCCGGCGCGATCATCGTCATGGACGACACCACGGACATCGCTGAGGCGCTGGAGAACATCACCGAGTTTTACGCGCACGAAAGCTGCGGGCAATGCACCCCGTGCCGCGAAGGTTCGCTCTGGATGGCCAAGGCGCTGCATCGCCTGGCGCACGGGCACGGCCGCAAGCAGGACGCGGATTACTTGCTGCACATCGCAAAGAACATTCAGGGCCGGACGATTTGCGCTTTCGGCGAAGCGTGCGCCTGGCCGGTGCTGAGTTTCGTGAGCAAGTTCAAAGATGAATTCGAGTCCAAGGGTGCCGCGGCCGAAACACGCCACACGCTAAGCGCGAGCGCGGGCCCAACACGTGAAATGAGAATTGCGGCCAGCCCTCAAGCCGGATCCCCATGAGCACGGTCACTGAACCCAAACCCGCCCCGCCACCGGTCGAGAAAATCAAGATCAAGGTGGATGGGCGCGAAGTGGACGTGCCGAAGCTGATGCCCGATTGGCAGGGCAAGCTGGTGCCCACGACCATGCTCCAGGCTTGCCAGCTCGCGGGCGTGGAGGTGCCGCATTATTGTTATCATCCGAAATTGCCGGTGGCGGGCAATTGCCGGATGTGCCTGGTTGAATTTGGCCTGCCCGCCATCGGGCCCGACCGCAAACCGATTCTCAACGAAGACGGCACGCCCAAGATCATTCGCCAGGCGCTGCCGTATGATCCGAGCCTGCCGCGCGGCGCGATTGCTTGCGCGACGCCGATTTCGCCGGGCATGGAGATTTACGCCAGCTCCCCCGCGACGAAGCAAATGCGCGAGGCCGTGCTCGAATCGCTGCTCATCAATCATCCGCTCGACTGCCCGATTTGCGACCAGGCGGGCGAATGCAAGCTTCAGGAATACTCCGTCGAGTACGGGCAATCCGAAAGCCGTTTCGCCGAGGAAAAGGTGCACAAGCCCAAACGCGTCGATCTGGGGCCGAGGATCATTCTCGACGACGAACGCTGCATTCTCTGCACGCGCTGCATCCGGTTCTCCAAGGACATCGCGGGCGACGACGCCCTGGGCATCGCCAGCCGGGGCAGCCATAATTTTCTCACGAATTATCCGGGAAAGGCGTTCGACAACAATTACACGCTCAACACCGTGGATATCTGCCCGGTGGGCGCGCTGACCTCGAAAGATTTCCGCTTCCAGATGCGCGTCTGGTTTCTCAAGGAAACCAAGAGCCTCTGCGCCAGTTGCGGCACCGGCTGCAACATCGTGATCGGCTCCCGGGAAGAAAAGGTCTATCGCTACACGCCGCGCGAGAATGACGCCGTCAACGGGTGCTGGATGTGCGATTACGGCCGCCTGAATTACAGGTGGATCGACCGAAGCGACCGGCTCAAGGAGGTCAGAAGGCGGCGGTCCGAAGGTCCAAGTGAGAGGACCACGTGGGCCTCGGTTCTGAAAGAGATTTCCGAGAAATTGAGGACCGCGGCGCCGGGCTCAGTCGCCATCATCGCTTCGGCGCGACAAACGAACGAGGAGCTTTACTTATTGGCGAAACTGGCCAAACGCCTGGGCGCGCTGACCGATTCCATTCCTCGTTGCGGTGAAGCCGATAAGCTCCTGCTTCACTCGGATCGCAACCCCAATTCCACCGGCGCGAGGCTGACGGGATTTCTCTCCGCCGAAATCGGGTCGAACTTGAAAAAGATCGCCGACGCCGTGCAATCGCGGACGGTGCGGACGTTGATCGTGTTCGGCGAGGATGTGGCCCGGCACGGTCTCGGCGCGCCGCTTCTGAAGAGGTTGGATACACTCATCGTGAGCGACATCTTGCCCAGTTCCACTGCGGAGATCGCCCATTACGTATTGCCCGGTTGCGCGCACGCTGAGAAACGCGGGACGTTCACCAATGTCAAAGGGCGTGTCCAAAAATTCATGAAAGCGGTAGAGCCGCCCGGTGACGCCCGCCCGGAGTGGGAGTTCCTGCACGAACTGGTGCTCAATGTTACCGGGCAAAACGGATTTGTGAGCATCGAAGGATTGTTCAATCAGATGGCGAAGGAAGTGCCGGCGTTTGCGGGCCTGACCTGGGCCGCGTTGGGCGACACCGGAGTTGCCGTGCCGATTTGATAAGACGAATGGACTGGATCAACCATTTGAATCCGACCGCGCAGTTGGTGCTTTTCAGCCTGATCAAGATCATTGCGGTTGTGGTCGTCTTGCCCACGATGTTCGCTTACTCGGTTGTCGCCGAGCGCCGAATCTCGGCGGCCATTCAGGATCGTATCGGGCCCAACCGCGTTGGGCCGTTCGGCTTGTTCCAGCCCATCGCGGACGGACTGAAAGCGCTGCTCAAGGAAGATTTCACGCCGGCGCACGTGCGCAAAGTCTATTACTGGCTGGCGCCGGCGATCACAGTGATTCCGGCGTTGCTCGTCGTGGCGGTCATTCCTTTCGGATCCAATCTGGGCAATCAGAAAATGGTCATCGCGGATCTCAACGTCGGCATTCTCTACACCTTCGGGATCGTCTCGTTGGGCGTCTATGGAATCGTCCTGGCCGGTTACGCGGCGAATTCCAAGTACTCCTTTCTGGGCGGCATCCGGTCGAGCGCGCAAATGATTTCCTACGAAATCGCGATGGGCATGTCCGTGGTGCCGGTGTTCATGTTGGTGGGCAGCTTGAACCTCAGCGATGTCATCTCTCACCAGTCACGCGGGTTGTTCGGCTGGCTGGTGTTCCAACAACCGCTCTCGTTTCTAATTTTCATGGTCGCCGCATTCGCCGAGACGAACCGGCTGCCGTTCGATTTGCCGGAGTCCGAGCAGGAATTGGTCGGCGGTTACAACACCGAATACAGCTCGATGAAGTTCGCCATGCTATTCATGGGGGAATACTTCAACATGATTGCTTCGGCGGCGATGATGGTGACGCTGTTTTTTGGAGGCTGGACGCTGCCGTTTTTCGGATTGGACCAACCGGCGGCGAGCCTGGGCGCGGGATTGCTGCACATCGGCATCTTTCTCGGAAAAGTGGTGATCTTCATCGTGTTCATCATCTGGGTGCGCTGGATGTTGCCGCGCTTCCGCTACGACCAGTTGATGGATCTGGGCTGGCGGAGGTTCGTGCCGCTGGCGCTGGCGAATATCTTGGTCACCGCCGTGGTGATGTGGTGGAGGTTCAAATGATCGTCAAACGCAGCCCGCTGACATTTTGGGAACGGCTTTATTTGCCCGCGATCCTTGGCGGGTTCAAGGTCACGCTCCGTCACTTCTTCAAAAAGAAAGTGACGATGCAGTACCCGGAGGAGAAATGGACCGTGCCGCCGGATTACCGGGGCGCGCCGTATCTCGTGCGCGACCAGGAAGGCAACACCAAGTGCGTCTCCTGCCAGCTCTGTGAATTTGTCTGTCCACCCAAGGCCATCAAGATCACCCCCCCCGGATTGAGCGGTCCCCAAGCCGACCGGCCGAACGCCGAGAAAATGCCGCTCGAATTTGAGATCAACATGCTCCGCTGCATCTTCTGCGGTTTCTGCCAGGAAGTCTGCCCGGAGGAGGCGATTTTCCTCATGAAGGATTACTCCCTGACCGGCAGCAGCCGTGAGGAAATGGTTTACAACAAAGAAAAGCTCTTGGCGCTCGGCGGCACGCACAATGACCGCATCCAGAAATGGAAGCGCAAGGCCGAAGAAGCGAAAGCGCAGGGTGTGGCGCCCTGAGGTGGACCGTTAAATCGTTGAATCGTTATAACGCTACAGCGTTGGATCGTTAAATGCAGGACGCACTGTTTTATCTGTTTGCAGCGTTGACCGTGCTTTGCGGTTTCCTGGTCGTGGCGAATCCGTTCAGCCGCAACCCGGTGACCAGCGCCATGTTTTTGGCGCTGACCATCGTGTCGCTCGCCGGCCTGTTCACGCTGCTGCACGCTTACTTCCTGGCCGCGGTCCAGATCCTGGTCTATGCCGGCGCCGTGATGGTGCTGTTTCTTTTCGTCATCATGCTGCTCGACCTGAAAGAAGAAGCGCGGCGCAAGATTAAGCTCTTTGGCTTGATCACCGGCAGCGCGGCGGTGGCGGCCGTGTTCGGAATCTTTTTCAAAGTGTTCGTCCTGACGACGCCAACCCTCGGCGCCGGATTGCCCCAGCCGACGCTGGAAGGCGTGGCAAAACCCCTGGGCGTCGCTCTCTTCACGCAGTACTTTCTGCCGTTTGAAATTCTGTCCGTGCTCCTGCTGGTCGCGATGGTCGGTGTCATTTTGCTCAGCAAAAAGGACCTGAAATGAAGCTCGTTACAGCGTTCCAAGCGTTGAAACGTTACAGCGCTGCAAACAAGCGAGACCTCCGGCGTTCGGCCTCATTCGCTGAACGTTGTAACGCTTTAACCTTTTTAACGATTTAACGATTCAACCCATGACCGTCAGCCTTGAACATTATCTGGTCGTCAGCGCGATGCTGTTTTGCCTGGGCCTGTTCGGCGTGATCGCGCGCCGGAATCTCCTGATTATTTACATGGCGCTCGAACTGATGCTCAACTCGGCCAACCTCGCGTTCGTGGCGCTCTCACGGTTCAACAACAATCTGAACGGCCAGGTGATGGTGTTCTTCATCATCACCGTGGCGGCGGCGGAAGTGGCCGTCGGCCTCGCGCTCATTGTGGCGCTCTACCGGAAACGCCAGACCGCGCACGTCGAAGATCTCACGTTGATGAAGCTCTAGGCGATGAAACTCCAAGTCTTGCCCTGGCTCATTTTGTTTCTGCCGCTGCTGGCGGCGGCCGGCATCACGCTGTTCACGCTGAACAACCGTGAACGCAGCGCCGGCCTGTCCATCGGGGCCATCGTCCTGGGCTTCGTGCTCACGCTTTTCTTCATCGCCGTGAACGGCTGGGAACCCGCCGGCAAGGAGACCGTGGCGTCATGGCTGGAAGTCGGCCCGTTGCAGGTGGACTTCGGCCTCCGCCTCGATCCGCTGAGCTTGATGATGTTGCTCATCGTCACCGGGGTGGGCGGCGCGATTCACATTTATTCGTACGGCTACATGCACGAGGACCGAGGGGTAGCGCGTTACTTCGCCGGTCTAAGCCTGTTCACGTTCTCCATGCTTGGAATCGTCCTGGCGAATAATTTTCTGCAATTGTTTATCTTCTGGGAGCTGGTCGGGCTTTCGAGTTACGTCCTCATCGGATTCTGGTTCGAACGGCCTTCCGCCGCCGCGGCGAGCAAGAAAGCGTTTCTGACCAATCGGCTCGGCGACTTCGGCTTTCTTCTGGGAATCCTGCTGGTTTGGGACACGTTCGGAACACTTAACTTCAGTTCGATCCAGGTGGAATTGATCCGGAATCCCGCCGCGCTGGGTTCGCTGGCGACGATTGCCGGCTTGCTGATCTTCTGCGGCGCCGTCGGCAAATCGGCGCAGTTTCCCTTGCACGTCTGGCTGCCCGACGCCATGGAAGGCCCGACGCCGGTGAGCGCTTTGATCCATGCCGCGACGATGGTGGCCGCGGGCGTGTACATGCTTTGCCGCGTGTTCTTTCTGCTCGATCTGCCCGATTCGCACGCGCTGGAAGTCATCGCATGGATCGGAGGCATCACGGCGTTGCTGGCGGCCTTGATCGCCACGCAGCAAAACGACATCAAGCGCATCCTCGCTTATTCGACCCTTTCTCAACTCGGCTACATGGTGCTGGCGGTGGGCGTGGCCAGCCCGGCGCCGGCGATGTATCACCTCACCACGCACGCGTTCTTCAAAGCGCTCCTCTTCCTCGGCGCCGGCTCCGTCATCCACGCGATGCACCATGAACAAGACATCTGGAAAATGGGAGCGCTGCGAAGAAGAATGCCGGTAACGTTTTGGACTTTTCTCCTGGCGTCGCTCGCGCTTTGCGGTTTGCCGCCGTTGAGCGGCTTCTTCAGCAAAGACGAGATCATCGCCGCCACTCTGACTCCCGAACACGGTCATCCCGCGTTGTTCGTTCTGGCGGTAATGGTGGCGCTGCTCACGACGTTTTACATGTCACGGCTGGTTCTGGTCGCGTTCTTTGGGCCGGCCAAATCCCACGGAGTCGATCATGCGCACGAATCTCCGAAAGTCATGACCGTCCCTCTGCTCGCGCTCGCGGTGCCTTCGGTGCTGGGAGGCTTTTTCGGCATCGCGGAACTCTACGGCCACCAACTGGGCGAGACGCACTCCGGCTACCACGTGCTGGCCGTGGTCGCGAGTTTGGGCGCGGTGATTTTCGGTTTGGCTTTCGCACTGGGGTTGTACTGGAACGCCGCGCAAGATCCGTTGCCGGAGAAACTCGGCGCGCTGGCCCAGGCGGCGCGCAACCGGTTTTACTTCGACGAATTGTACGAAGCCACAGTGATCAAGTTCCAGGAAATCGCGGCCGCTATCGCCGCCTGGTTCGATGAATGGATCGTGGCCGGCCTGCTGGTGCGCGGCGCGCATGGGGCGACCGAACTGTTTGGCCGCGGCTTGCGGCTCGCCCAAACGGGCAACCTGCAAACCTACGCCTTCCTGTTTGTCCTGAGCGCCGCGGTGGTGCTGTATTTCATGATCGGCCGATAACTATGACGCTTGCCTTGCTCATCTTATTGCCGTTCCTGGCCGCGATTGGCCTCGCGTTCGTCCCCAAGGAGAACGAAGGCACGCCGCGGGTGATCGCGCTGTTGACGACCTTTTTCGGTCTTCTGCTCGGCGTGAAATTGTTCTGGCAATTCGACGCCGCTCAAACCGGGTACCAATTCGTGACTACGATCCCGGGCCTGGGCGCCGAGGCCCTGGGAATCCACTGCCGGCTCGGAGTCGATGGCCTCAACGTGGGCTTGCTGTTGATGGGCGCGATTGTCGCCTTCGCCGCGACGTGCGTGGCGCGCGACATCGGCGAGCGGGCGAAAGAATTCTACCTGCTCTTGCTGACCATGACCGGCGGGATCCTGGGAGCGTTCGCGTCGCTGGATTTGTTCTACTTCTATTTCTTCCACGAACTTGCGCTCATCCCCACGTTCATCATGATCGGTGTGTGGGGCCGGGGGGAGGACAAGAACTACGCCACGTTCAAGATCACGATGTATCTCAGCCTCGGCGCGCTAATCGCGTTGTTCGGGCTGATCGCGCTCTACCTTCAAATGCCCGCGGGCCAGCGGACTTTTGACATCCCGGCCATGACCCAATACTTCGCGGGGCAACGGATGGCGGCCCAGGCGCAGCAACTCATCTTTCCGGCCTTGATGTTCGGCTTCGGCATCTTGGTTTCCCTTTGGCCGTTTCACACCTGGGCGCCGCTCGGCTACGGCGCCGCGCCGACGGCCACGGCGATGCTGCACGCGGGCGTGCTGAAAAAATTCGGGCTTTACGGCCTGATCCGCGTGGCGGTGCCGTTGATGCCGGACGGGGCGAAGCAATGGCTCGGCGTTCTTGCCCTGCTCTGCCTGGGGAACATCCTCTACTGCGGATTGGTCGCGATGCGCCAGAAGGATCTCAACCTTTTGATCGGCAACTCCAGCGTGGCGCACATGGGATTTGTCTTTCTCGGCATCGCGAGCCTGAACCTCATCGGAGTCACGGGGGCCGTGGTGATCATGGTTGCGCACGGTTTGCTCGCGGCCGTGAGCTTCGCGTTGAGCGGCTATATCTATCAGCAAGCCCGCACGCTGGAGATTTCGCGGATGGGCGGTCTTCTGCAGCAAGTCCCGTTTGTTGGAATGGCCTTGACGATGGCGATGCTCGCGGGATGCGGGCTGCCGGGGTTCGCGAATTTTGTCGGCGAATCCATGGTGTTCTTCGGCGCCTGGAAAACGTTCCCCGTCGTTACAGCGCTGGCCTGTTGGGGCGCGCTGGTGATCGGCGCGGTCTATATGCTCCGTGCAGTCAGAAATATTTTGCACGGGCCCCTCGTGGACGACTGGAAAGATTTGCGGGACTTGTCGAATCTCTGGCGAAGGCTGCCTTTCGCTGTGCTCCTCTTCACACTGCTGCTCTTCGGATTCTTTCCCAGGTTGCTCACGGACAAGATCCGGGCCAGCGCGGAAGTCATTGTGAACATGGCGAACGGCGGGATGCCTGGAAACCGCGCCGCGAATCAAGCGGGACATTCCAACACGACGGGTCTGGCCGGAGAGCCTTCGCAGGACCAACGCTCCCTTTCCCTTCACCCCGGCCCCATTGCTGTTGAATTATGGACTTTCAGCGGGGTTCTTAATCGTAATCCTAATCTGACTCTTACTCAAAAGGCGCTTGGCTCTGAAACATTAGGATTCGGAGCAGGAGAACTCCATAGGCTTGATTCAATGGCCGTGCCCCCCGGGGGAGAGGGCGCTAAGGGAGCGTCCCATGAATCCGTCTCCCGGACAGTGGCCTTTACGCCGTTTCAACGCTCGACTGCGGAGAGTGCGCACAAGCAGCCTAAAGGCTGCGGTCCGCACAGTTTTCGGTTCAAGGACCGTGGGCACGGCTCGCAGGCTGCGGACGTTTCTCATGAACCGATCCCCTCTCCCTACCCTCCCCAACAACCTGATTCAACCGCGGATAACACGGATTACGCGGATAAAAACAGTTCTCCATCCGCGAAATCCGCGAAATCCGTGGTTAAAGAATTAGTTCAGGGGTTCAATGGGCGAGACGCTGCGGAGAATCCTCTCCCAGAGGGAGAGGGCCAGAGTGAGGGGGAACGCGGCAGCGAACAATCAGGGCGCGCAAGCCCGCTCGAAGATAGGTCATTTGGCGAATGAGCTTTTCTCTATCCATCTTGGAAATTGCCGTGATCGCCGCCGGTCTGGCGATCCTTCTGGCTGATCTCTGGACGCCTGCTTCCCAAAAGCGGAGTCTGGGCTACGCCGCCGCGGCGGCTGTCGGACTCATTTTCCTGGGCAGCCTGATCATGGACGCCGGCGCGCCCCAGTACGCCTTCAACAAAATGTTCGTGATGGATGGCCTGGCGCTTTTCTTCAAGCGATTCTTCCTCTTCGCCGCCTTCGTCGTGCTCCTGATGTCCGTGGAATTCGCCGATCGCATTGAGACCGGCATCGCGGAGTTTTACGCGCTGATCCTGTTCGCGTTGTCCGGGATGATGTTTGCCGCCTCCTCCAACGATTTCATTCTCGTCTTCGTTTCGCTGGAGCTGATCACCGTCACCTTCTACGTTCTCACCAGCTTTCAGCGCAGCCGCCTTCAATCGCTGGAGGCCGGGGTGAAGTATTTGATTTTGGGCGCGCTGGCTTCGGCCTTTCTAGTCTATGGCATCGCGCTGATCTTCGGCGTCGCCAACACGACCAACTTCGGCGATTTGATGGCGACCCCGCGCGTCACCACCGCCAAGCCGGTGTTTCTGCTGGGCTTGCTCCTGGTTCTGGCCGGACTGGGATTCAAGATCGCCGCGTTCCCTTTC
The DNA here is from genome assembly GCA_016871535.1 of Verrucomicrobiota bacterium. Taxonomy (NCBI): domain Bacteria; kingdom Pseudomonadati; phylum Verrucomicrobiota; species Verrucomicrobiota bacterium. The sequence goes on along the minus strand of VHCZ01000086.1, from coordinate 3,854 downwards.
CAGATTTGGGCGCCGGATGTCTATCAAGGCTCGCCGGCTCCCGCCACCGCCTTTCTGGCGATTGGTTCCAAAGCCGCGGGCTTCATTCTGCTCCTGCGCGTGTTGTTCAGCGCCGTGCCGCAAATCACCGTCGATTGGACCAAGCTGCTCATGATCATTTCCGCGGTCACGATTCTGTATGGGAATCTGTGCGCGATTCCGCAGCGGAATCTGAAACGATTGCTGGGCTATTCCAGCATCGCGCACGCGGGCTACCTGCTGCTCGGCGTCGCCGCCGTCAACTCGGCGGGATCGTCCGCCATTCTGTATTACCTCGGAGCGTATCTGTTCACTTTGCTCGCCGCGTTCGCTGTCATTTGCGTCGTGATGCGCGGCGTCGAAGGCGACGACATCAGCGCGGTCGCGGGCCTGCACGAGCGATCGCCTCTGCTGGCGGCGAGCTTGAGTCTGGCCATGGTGTCGCTGGCAGGCATCCCGCCGCTGGCCGGTTTTTTTGGAAAGTTCCTTCTGCTGAAAGCTGTGGTTGAAAGCGGGGCCAATCAGCCGGGCTACTATGTCTTGATCGCGGTGGCCATCGCGGGCGTGATCATCTCGCTCTATTACTATCTCGGCGTCGTGCGCGCGATTTACTGGTCGAAAGGAACCGCTGGATCAGCGCGGCTTGAAGTTTCGTTGCCCATGCGCGCGTGCCTCTACGCGTGCATTGCCGCCATGTTTTATCTCGGGCTTTTCCCCGATCGCCTGGTGAACGTCGCGCTGGAAGCGGTGAAGGTGTTGAAGCTTTAGAGCGTTTCCGAAATCGTTGGAGTCGCTGCGGCCAGGCTATCTATTCGACGCGGAACTTCAGTGGAGCGCACGAAACACGAAATCACCACGCGCTCGAAGAACCAGCCCGGTGCGGTTGTCGAGTTCGAGGCGCTCGTCCTCGTTGGGACAACATCGGAACAACCGCCAGAATTCGGCGAATTTCGCTGGTGACTCGTAAGCGACAACCAGCATCCCCCCCGCTGCGATCCGACCGAGGACCTCGACCGCCTGAGCAAAAGCAGATTCTCCAAACATTTCTCCCCGGAACAACACCAGATCGAACTCCGGCTTCCCGGCGAAACCATCGCACAAGCGCTTGAGCGCCGTTTGCGGATCGCCAATGATAAACCGCAAGTAACCGCGATGCTCCAGCCGGGTGAGGGTTTCCGCGCAATAATAGATCGAGACGTTCGGCTTGCCTTTGATCGGCTGCCACGAATCGATCCCGTAGATTTCAACCGGTGGATAAGCCCGCGCCACCACCGCCGCGGCGTTCGCATAGCGGATTCCAAACTCCAGGTATCGGGCAGGGCGAAAATGCAGGCTGTGCCACGCCAGCGCGCACAAGGCGGGGAATTCGGTGGGATCGCTCGGCGCGATTTTGCTCGATTCCTGCACGTGTTTGATCACATCGGGAGCGCTCAATTCCCGCCGCACTTCGCCCAGGGTTTTCTGGGGAACGAACCGTTGCGATGGGCCCGAAGCCTCCGAAGACATGTCAGGCTCCGGTGGCCGAGCCGCCTGAATTTCAAGTTGCTGATCCCGCAGACCCCAGGACGCCTCGTTTTGGTTGCGAAATTCGGACGGCGCGGCCCAGGGATTGGTTCTGCGGTCCCGCAAACGATCGGCGTTCGGGTAGTGTTCCAGGTGATGCAAGTGGACGCCGAAGTTCGCCAAATCAAACCAGGGATAGAGTTGCGTGACGCGCAAATACAAATCGATGTCCATCCATTCCCAATAAATGAGCCGCTCGTCGTAGCCGCCGCAGGTTTCCCAGAGCGACCGATGCATCAACGTCAGGGCGGAGGGCGCCAGAAATCCGACCGAAAGCCGATCGACCTTCAGCATGTTGCCGTATAGCGCCAGATAGCGATTGATCTCAGCAAGACTCGGTTGCTTTTGCGCCACCGCGAGCGGGAGTTGCCGGCGGCTGGCGACAAACAGCGCCTTGTCCAGGGGCGTTTCAAGGCAAGACTTGCGAGTGACAAGACTGAAGAGCGCCTCCAGAGAGTGCCGCGGGTAGAGAATGTCCGAATCAGTCTGGGCGATGAATTGCCCTCGCGCCCGTCGAATCCCCACGTTCTGAACCAGGACGTAAGGAAAAGGACTGTCCTTTTGCGCCACCTGAGCGATGGCCGGCGGAACCCGGACAAAGCGGGTGATGCGGCGGGCGGCTTCGTCGAGCTTCAAGGCCAGCGCCAGCGGCGTCTCGCTGTTCCAATCGCCCACCACAATTTCGGCTTCGGTCAGGCGGTGCAGAGCATGGAGGTTTTCCGCGAGGTAATTGATGCAGGTGCTTAACCGCCACTTGAAATCCCCCAGGTAGCGGTCGTTCCGGCCGCCCAGCACGAAGGAAATCAGGACCGATGCCTCTTCGGGTGCCATAAGAATATTTTTGAGCGATTACTCAAGTCGGCGCGAGAATGGCCGATTTTACCAATAGCAGCAATCCGGTTGCTGCCCAGGCAGGGGAACCACCTGAACACCAGGTTTCCCGGTGGCAAGGACGCCGCCGTCGCGTGAGAGACAAACGGATTTGTCTTATGATCATTCAGTTTAATCCTTCCCCGTCCGGTCGGGAATCTTCGCCGGACCCCCCGTCGGGATCGTGTGATTCCTCGAATCGGCGCTGGCGCCCGCCCGATCAAGCGGCCTTCGGCGACGAAAACCGATCCAAAATCGTGAACCTGCCCCCGCCCTGCGCGGAGGCCTCGGACCCTGGCCCAAATTACGTCGAAGAGATCCAAGCCAAGCGCTTCAAGGGAGAGAGTTCTGTCCTGCTCGTTGCCGAGGGCGAGTTGCTCGCGGCAGCCGGGCGACCGAAGGCCAACCCAACCGCCGTGTCCTGGATGAGTCCTGATTTCCTCGACGGTCTTGGCAATGTGAGCGCGGTTGAGTCCTTGCCGAAAGCAGCCTGAGCCAGGCTTCGGCGGCGAGACTCCAGCCTTTCATTCGTCCGCACCTGAGCGCCGTGAGATTTGGGCAATGCAAATCCAGCATGCGCCATATGCCCGTGAGCTATGCCCGGACGTCGAAGTTCGACGTGAACCGGTCCTGTGCAGCGCACTCCGTCAACATTTTCTCGTGAACAGATGAAAGCAAGAACCAACACAAATCCGTGGGCGGGCTTGTAGCTGCGCCCGCTGACCACATTCGTCCGTGCTCCCGGAGACGGTGCAAACCGCCGGCTCCAGCTTAGGGGCCTTTAATCAGGCTTCGCGCAAAGCGCGTTGTGGCTGAAGGAGGCCTCACAATAGCGCATCAGCGCGTGATCTGTGACCGCGCGCCAAGCGGAGGCTGAGGGGCGTATCTCCGAATAAGGACGGGGCAGAATGGGCCGCTGGGGTAGCGCAGATTGTCAATCTGCCGTATCGCGGAATTGCATTCCGCAAGGCGCCGCAACTTCCAGAGTTCTGGAACTTGTCCAGGCGCTGCCGATTACACATCGGCAGTACAGCAGAGTTCAACTTTGCGCTACGAGAGAGCCGTCCGTGTGTACCAGCGTTGGGAGCGGACACAACTTCTCTCGCCCGGCTGTGGCCCGCGCGGTCGAATGCGGCTTTGAAATCATTTTAGGCGTAACGGCGCAGTGATCGCAGATGAACTGCGCCCGGGATGCGCCTGCAATTTGGTTGAAATGGCGTCGGTCCTCCTGGAATCGACTGCAGCGGCCTTTGGGCCGTTGCAAGGCTTGTTCAACCATAGGACGCGGTAGCCTTTTCTATCGCAACAGGACAACGGAAGACGCCTGAATCAAAGGTTTTCCACCCGGCATGGATGCCGGACGCAGCAGCATAAACAAACAGACAAAAGGAATTGTCTTATGG
>VHCZ01000085.1 GCA_016871535.1 Verrucomicrobiota bacterium | reverse complement strand
CCGTGAAATGGAATTGAACCAACATGGAAAAGAAAGCTCGCCGTTTGGCCGGTAACACCAACCCTGACAATGACAACTACCCGACGCCGCAGTTCCGCACGCTTCTTCGGCAAGTCAAATTGAGTTTTAGCCGGTTCATCACGGCCCAAGGAGTGGGAAGCGCTTTGACCACGGACGCGAATCGATCCTGTCTTGCGCTTCGTAAAACCGGAACTCGTCCAAACGGATTCCCATTTTCTCACTGGCAGGGTCCCGGGTTGGCTGGATCAGTTGGAGGCTACAGCCCGTAGCGTTTCGTTAACTCCGGATCCATTTTGAGCGCGGGTGGTCCCGGTGAGGCGGGTGGGGTTTTCCGGGCATCCAAAAACGAATCGCCTGCCGTACTGATTTCTTCGCCTTCATGGAACCGGCTGAAGATTTCTTGCACCAGGGCGCGATGGCGTTGGATAATGGCGACCGCTTCCCGATCACCGAGGTCTTGTTTGAGTTTCGTCGAGCCGATCAAGTCCGTGAACAGCAATGTCAGCAGCCCGATGCGATGCTTGCGTTGGAATTCCTCGACTTTGCCACGATGTTCGAGTGCGACCTGGAGATTCGTATTTCTGTTTATGACCACTCAGCCAAGGGAATTCCCGAAGACCAGATCAAGCCGCGCGAAAACGTCTTCACGTTCAAAGCCTGGAACGCCCAGGGACGCAAGGTGAAAAAGGGCGAGCATGGCGTGAAGATTCATACCGTAATCGAAACGCCCATTAAGGAGGAAGTGGACCCAAACACCAGCGAAGTGCGCGTCCTCACCAAAGCGCGTCCCTGGACCACGACCGTGCTTCACATTTCCCAGACTGAACCCGTCGAGCCAATCGCACCGAAACCAACGTGCGCTGAGGAGACCAAAGTCGAAGCGGAGAAAGCGGCTCGGAAGGCCGAGCTTGAGCCAACACCACCGTCGGAACAACGGTTCACTCCCGAAGACGCTGTGATTTCCGTCAACTTTGAAGCGAAATACGGATCGTCCTTCCAATCGCGGCTCATCCGCTTTCGAAGCGGATGCGGCGTCACTCGCCGAACGAAATCGAGATACCAGTGTAAAACAGGCCAGGGGTCTCGACGCTGAAATGCGCCTTCCTCTTGCAGTTCCTTCGCGACCCGAACCAGTTCGTCTAGCGTCTCGTCGGTAGCGTACGGAAGCGCGATCCGTTTAGCCGCAAGGACCAGACAATGCCAGGATTCGTTACGCCAACCGGCTCCGGCTAGCACTACGCCTGCGTCGAAGACGACTCTCATGTCGCCCGCCGCCGCCGCGCCCGAAGCCGCTTCTGGATCTTGGATACCGTGTCGAAGAACTGCTGGGCCGGTTCACGCGTCGGAGCGCATTTGAGAGCCTCGTCGAGGAGCTTTACGTCGGCCTGGATGCGCACCTGCCTCTGTTGGCGGATCAATTCGCGCAGATACTCATTGACCGTGTCATACGCCCCCGCGCTCATGTCTTGACGGATGAATTCCGCCAACTCTTTCGGAACCGAAACATTGAGCGTTTCTGTTTTCATGACGCCAGCATTGTCAGGACCAAACCTGGCTGTCAAATCCACACCCCGTACACGCCTCGAACGCATGGGGCGAAAGGCGAAAAAGGCTACCTTCTGTATCTATACGTGGCGTGTTCTTGCAGCCAGAGCAGGTCGCGATTGTCCTTGGTGGTCGTGAACTCCTTCTTGGTTTTCTGCTCTCCCATTTGTTGCGCTGGCTTGGTTCGAGGGTCGATCCATTTGTGGATTTCGGCGTGGCCGTCGGCGAAGGTAGTTCCGCCGGCGCCGTTGTGATAGCTCGCCGGGAAGTTCACCATGATTGCGGCCGAACCCATGGCCATATCGATGGCGAAGTAAGCGTCGTCAATGCTGTCGTCGCGCTCGTCGATGAACACGAGCGTTTGACTCGGTCCCGGCTCGGTCATTTCGGTGGTCTTGCGGAACACCTTATAGCCCTGGGTCCACTCCCCTGAATTCTTCCATCCCATCCAGCAGCTCATCGAGACGGTCCGCACGACCGGATAACGTCCATCGCCCTGGCGCGACATGATCTTGCTGGCAATGCAGCGATACACGCCCGGCGTTCGGGTATAAGGACCGAGCGATGCGTACTTCTCGTCGATCAGCAGGAGGATGTTCGTATTGTCCCGATTGTTGGCCTGGCGCGGATCGAGCCAGCCGGCGGCCCAGTTGCCAGGCTGGCGATTGGCTTGTTCCGACCAGTTATTCCCCGGGATGAAATCATCGTGATCGTGCGCGTAGGTATTCCACGCCAACTGCAATTGTTTCAAATTGTTCAAGCAATGGATGCCCTGGGCCTTGGTCTTGGCTTTGGCCAGCGCGGGCAAGAGCATTCCCGCCAGAATGGCAATGATCGCGATGACGACCAACAACTCGATCAAGGTGAAACCGCGGGTGGGAAAAGAGGTTGAAGCTGGAGATTTCATAGGCGTTGCTCGGTGCGTTGATTCTGGTGGATCAGTTAACAGAATCTATAGGATGAGGCAGGCGCAGCGTCAAAGTGATTCGCCGCTTTGGTTCCCAGGTTCCCAAGGTTTCACGTGCATGAGCGGTTCAGTCGTGTTAAGAAGCCTCCGCACAAAAGCCCATGCTTATCCCGAAATGAAGACGAAGATTATTCTCCTCCTCGCGGTTTGCTCACTGCTGCTTGCCCCATTTCCCCCTCGCGCTACGGCAGCCGAGGCGAAAAAGGCGGCGCCTTCGGCAAAGGCCAATCCCGCGAAAAAAGCTCGATCTGCAAAATCGGCGCGGCCAGCTAAATCTCCGCGCTTGAGCAAGCCCGCCCGACTCGCCAGGCCAGCGCCCGAGGCAAGATCCGGTCAGCGCGCAAACACTGGCCAACCCGCGAAACCAGCGCAACCGCCGAAACTCCCTCCGAAGCGATAGTTTCACCCGCCTCCGTTAACTCAGTTTGCTCCTGTTAGGATGGGCGCCTTCGCCGCACGCGAGTGCAGTTCGACGAACCGGCCCAGCAAATCGGACATTCGCGCTTGCGCTTTGGCGCCCATCGCCAAGACCTCCGCGTGATCAATCTGCCGCCCGTTTCTGCCCGCGGCGAGATTCGTAATGGATGAGATCGCCGCGACGCGCAAGCCGCAGTCGCGCGCGACGATCGCCTCCGGCACCGTGCTCATGCCAACGGCGTCGGCGCCCAGCCTGGCGAAGGCCCTGATCTCCGCCGGCGTTTCATAAGACGGACCCGCAACGGCGACATAAACGCCGCGGTGTAAGCGGACGCGGACATTTCTCGCGGCAGCTTGCAGCAAGCGAACCAGTCCCGGATCATACACTCCGCTCAAATCCAGGAAGGACGCAACGGCCCGGCCGGATTCTCCCCGAAGCGGGTTCGCTCCCATGAAATTGATGTGATCGCTCAAGCACATGAAATCGCCGACACGGAACCGAGGATTAATCGCCCCGGCCGCGTTGGTGAGGATCACGGTGCGAATTCCCGCGTGCGCCAGGACTCGGATCGGAAAGCCAATCTCCGCCATGGAGAAGCCTTCGTAGAAATGACCTCGGCCGCACAACAGAAGCACCGGCACGCCGTTCATTCGCCCAAACAGCAATTTGCCGGCGTGCCCTGGAACCCGCGGGGCGGGAAATCCACTCAAGTCTCCGTAACGAATTTCGGCGGTAACCTTGAGCCGGCTCTGAACTCCGTTGTGGCCGCTGCCCAGGACGATGGCCAGTTCCGGCGCGGCCCCAGGCAAGCGCCGGCGCAGTTGAGCGGCTGTCTTTGCGACAGAGTCATTCATGGCTTCTCGGTGATCGAAGTCTGCGGAAATCTGTTGAGAGATTCTTGAGTTGAGAGTTGAGAGTCAAAAACGCCCGCTTCACACGCTCAACGCTCAACTCAAACCACTCTCAACTTCGAACAGCCTTGCCGACTTGCTTTCTCGCACGACTGATTTACGCTCGCCTGACTTAAAGTGACTTATGCAACTTAGCAATGAAGAAATCCGGCGTTATTCGCGGCATCTGATTTTGCCGGAGGTCGGGTTGGCCGGTCAGAAAAAGATTTGTTCCACGACGGTGTTGTGCATCGGCGCGGGCGGCCTGGGATCTCCGATCGCGATGTATCTGGCCGCGGCCGGCATTGGCAAGATCGGCATCGTCGATTTCGATGCCGTCGATTTCTCCAATCTGCAGCGCCAGATTATCCATGGAACCGAGGACGTGGGCCGGCCCAAGTGCAAGTCGGCAGAAGAAACCATTCGCAGCATCAACCCGAACGTCGAAGTCGTCCTGCACGAGACCCGTCTGACCAGCGAAAACGCGCTCGATCTCATCGGCAAATACGACATCATCGTGGATGGCACCGATAATTTCCCCACGCGCTACCTGACGAACGACGCCTGTGTGTTGTTGAAGAAGGCGAACGCTTACGGCTCGATTTTTCGCTTTGAAGGCCAGGCCAGCGTCTTTGCGCCGCATCTGGGCGGACCCTGTTATCGATGCCTTTATCCGGAGCCGCCTCCGCCCGGCATGGTTCCCAGTTGCGCGGAAGGCGGCGTGTTGGGCGTTTTGCCGGGAATCATCGGCTGCATCCAGGCCACTGAGATTCTCAAACTGGCGCTCGGCAAAGGCAGTTCGCTCATTGGGCGGCTGCTGCTGTTCGACGCGCTGGGCATGAAATTCCGCGAACTGAAACTGCGGCGCGATGACAAGTGTCCGCTTTGCGGCGAGAACCCGACTATCACCAAACTGATCGATTACGACCAGTTCTGCGGCGTCCCGGCTCAGCCCGCGGTCCCGGAGGCGAATCCGGACGAAGTGACAGTGCAGGAAATGAAACAAGCGCTGGGCGATCCCAAGCTCGGCATCACCGTCATCGACGTGAGGGATCCGGACGAACACCAGATCGCCCACATCAACGGCGTGCCGCTTCTGCCGCTGGGCGAACTTTCGCGGCGGTTCACGGAGCTGGATCCGAATCATCAGTACTACATCCATTGCAAGAGCGGCGTGCGCTCGATGAAAGCCGTGCGCTTCCTCAAAGAGCAAGGCTTCAAGTACGTCAAGAGCGTCAAAGGCGGCATCAGCGCCTGGGCCGACGAAATCGATCCGAGCGTGCCGAAGTATTAGCCGTTATGGGAATGCGCCGTGAAGCGCGGGAACGCGCAGTTCAATTCCTATTCCAATACGACCTGAACCCTCCGGAAGATCTGGAGCGGGCGTTGGAACAATTCTGGCAAAGCCAGCGCGCCGCCGCCATCGCGGAGGACAAAGGCAAGGCGCGCTGGGGCGAGCCGCCGGAGTTTCCACCGATCACAACCGACGAAGCCGCCGTGCGCTTGTTCGCCGAACCGCTCATCCGGGGCACGCTGGAGCACCGCGACGAGCTCGACAACCAGATCATGCGCTACGCCAAGAATTGGTCGCTGCACCGCATGGCGGTCGTGGACCGAAACGTATTGCGGCTGGCCATCTATGAGATGTTCCACCGGGAAGACATCCCGCCCGTGGTGAGCATCAACGAAGCCGTGGACATTGCGAAGAAATTCTCCACGGAAGAAAGCGGGCGCTTTGTCAACGGCATGCTGGACAAGATCAAAGGAGATTTGATGCGCCCGGCAAGGATCGTCAAATCGTAGCATGTTCGCCGATCTCCATTTGCACACGAGTTTTTCCGACGGCACGTACACGCCGGAGGAATTGGTGATGCACGCCCGGCGCCATGGGCTGGGGGCCGTCGCGCTGACCGATCACGATACGGTCGAAGGCTGCGCCCGGATGTCCGCGGCCTGCCAGCAGCAGAGCCTGGAGTTCATCCCGGGTTCGGAACTGACCGCGGAACTGGACGGCGTGGAACTTCATTTGATCGGGTATTTCATCGACACCAAGCATCCGCGGTTGCTGGAGGAAATGGCGAAGTTTCAATCCGTGCGCCAGAATCGGATTCGTGAAATGGTGGCGCGCCTGAACAAGATGAACATTCCTTTGGAAGCGGATGCGGTCTTCGCGATTGCCAACTGCCGTTCGCCCGGCCGTCCGCACGTGGGCCGGGCGCTGGTGCAGGCGGGCATCTGCGCCACGCTGGACGAAGCGTTCGAGCGCTTTCTGAAAAAGCACCGGCCGGCGTGGGTGCCGAAATTCAAGATCTCCGCCGTCGATGCCATTGCTTTGATTCACGAAGCCGGCGGTGTGGCGGTGCTGGCTCATCCGGGACTGAACCGGAGCGACGATGTCATTCCGCTTCTGGTCGATGCGGGCATGGACGGCATTGAATGTTACCACACCAAGCACACGCCTTCGACCTGCGAACGGTACCTGACCATCGCCGAGGAATGCCATCTCATCGTGACGGGCGGCTCCGATTGCCACGGCCTGAACAAAGGCAAGCCGCTCATTGGCACGATCAAGCTCCCCTACTCTCACGTTCTTGAGCTGAAATCGAAAGCCAGCGAGATTCGACGCACCCACGTGACGCCGCGTCCCTTCGCCAACCCGCCCGTTTTGTAAACCCCTCACTCCCTTCACTGCATGGGTTTCTTCGACCGCCTCAGAGCCGGCCTTCAAAAAACTCACCACAAACTCGTCCACGAAATCAAACGCATCGTGACGCGGTCCCCCAAGCTCACCGCGGCCACGATGGAGGAACTGGAGCACGCTTTGATCGGGGCCGATCTCGGCCTGGCGATGACGCACGAAATCGTCGTCGCCGTGCGAAAGGCTTACGAAACCCAGGGCGGCGCCGGTCTGGACGTGATTGAAATAGCGAGCCGAATTGTCAGCGAGAGCTTTGGCGCCAGCCCGGCCAGTTTGAAGAAAGAGCTTTCGGGCCCGACCGTCATTTCCATCGTCGGGGTCAATGGGACCGGCAAAACGACCACGGCCGCCAAACTCGCTCACTGGATCCAAACGCGCGGCGAAACCGCCATGCTCGCGGCTTGCGACACCTTCCGCGCCGCCGCGATCGAACAGCTCAAACTCTGGGGGAACCGCCTTCAAGTGCCTGTGGTCGCGGGCGCCTATGGCGCCGATCCCTCCGCCGTCGCGCACGACGCCATCACGGCCGCCATTTCCCGCAGTGTGAATTATCTTTTCGTGGACACCGCCGGCCGACTTCACACGAAGCACAATCTGATGCAGGAACTGCAAAAGCTGCATCGAGTCCTGGGCAAGAAACTTCCCCACGCCCCTCACGAGACGCTCCTGGTGCTCGATGCCACGACCGGGATGAACGCCCTGAACCAGGCGCGCGAGTTCAATAAGGCGGTTCCGCTGACCGGACTGGCGATCACCAAACTCGACGGGACAAGCAAAGCCGGGATGGTCGTGGCGATCCACAAAGAACTGCGCCTCCCGATCAAGTTCATCGGCGTCGGAGAACAACCTGATGACCTGCAACCCTTCGACGCGAAAGAGTTCGCCGCCGCGTTGTTCTCGGAAAGGGAACTGGATCCGGCGTGAACGCGGGTCTGCGCGCCAGACTTGTGATTCGGTTTCGCTGTTCCCATGAACCGTTCCTCCGGACCGTCGCCTTTAGGCCGCTTCAGCGCTGGACTCCGGAGAGTGCGCGGAAGCAGCCTGAAGGCTGCGGTCCGCACGGTTTTCGGCTCAAGGGTCATATGCATGGCCCTGAGGCCAAGAAAGCTTCCCATGAATCGTCTCTTCGGACCGTGGCGGACCGTGGCCTTTAGGCCGCTTCAACGTTCGACTCAGGAGTGTGCGCGGAAGCAGCCTAAAGGCTGCGGTCCGCGCAGTTTGCGGTTCATGGGCCGTGGGCATGGCTTCTTGGCCAAGGGAGCTCTCCATGAACCGTGACCAAACTTTGACGAATAACCATCGTGCTTTGACAAAGGGTATTGCATGAGCGTCCCGGAAAAGCGAACGGTTTCAGCGCACGATCTTGAGTTCATGCGCGTAGCCCTGCGGCTGGCTCGCCGGGCTTATGGCGCCACTTCTCCGAATCCCTTGGTCGGCGCCGTGCTGGTGAAGCATGGCCGCATCATCGGCCGAGGCTGGCATCGGCAAGCAGGCGGACCTCATGCGGAAATCGAGGCGATTCACGACGCAGAATCCCACGATCGCAGCCCGAAGGGAGCGACGCTTTACGTCACGCTGGAACCGTGCTCGACGCACGGACGCACTCCTCCTTGTACTGACGCGCTCCAACGCGCGGGCATCAAACGCGTCATCGCCGCCGCCACGGATCCCAATCCTCGCCACGCCGGCAGAGGCTATCGATTGCTCCGAAAGGCCGGGATTCGAGTGGAGCATGGCCTGCTGGCCTCGGAAGCGGAACGCCTCAACGAGGCCTTCAACCGCTGGATGGTTCGCCGAACTCCGTTCGTCACGGTGAAAGCCGGCATGACACTCGATGGCAAAATCGCAACGGCGAGCGGCCAGTCCAAATGGATCACCAGCAAGAAGGCGCGCGATTGGGCAATGCGATTGCGCCGCGGCGCGGATGCGATCCTGGTTGGAATAAACACCGTGCTCGCGGACGATCCTAGCCTCACCATTCGTGGTGGAGCGCCGCCTAAAAAGATCTTGCGCAGAATTATTCTCGACTCCAGAGCGCGCACTCCGGTCACCGCCCAAGTCGTTTGCGATGATTTTGCGAGCGCGACCACGATTGTTGTGGCGAAGACCGCGCCTGAACGGCGCGTGGAGCGCTTGGCCAACCGAGTCAAGGTTTGGGTCGCACCCGCGCGTACCGGGCGAGTGGATTTGCGGTGGGTGCTGCGCAAGCTCGGGAGCGAGGACGTCACAAGCTTGCTCGTTGAGGGGGGCGGCGAGGTTAATGCAGCCTTCCTCGCAGAGCGCCTGGCTCACCGCGTCGTCTTCTTCTACGCGCCGAAAATCCTCGGTGGAGCCGATGCCAGGAAAGCGGTCGCCGGCAGCGGAGCGCGCTCCTGGGCGGAGATTCTGAAGCTGCGCGACGTCGAGTGGCGCCGGCTCGGACCCGATCTGGTGTTGACCGCGCGGGTCGAGTGAGGATTGAGTAACGGCCATGTTCACCGGGATCGTTGAGGAAGCGGGATGCGTGGAGTCCATCAAAGCCTCCGGCAAATCGATCGCGCTGGCCGTGCATGCGCGCCTGTGCGGGTGCGGCGTAAAAGTGGGCGACAGCGTGGCTGTGAATGGCTGTTGCCTGACCGTCATCAAACGCGCCGCGCGATCCAAGCGGACGATTCTGAGTTTTGATTTGCTGCGCGAGACGTGGCAGCGGACGAATCTGCCATTTGCGCGCGTCGGGAGCGCGGTCAACCTGGAGAGATCGCTGGCGGTCTCGGCGCGCGTCGGAGGCCATTTCGTGACCGGACACATCGACGCGATCGGGCAGATCACACGTTGGGAGCGAAAGGGCGCGGACTGGTTGCTCGAAGTGGCCGCGCCCGCCGACGTAATGCGCTACGTCGTGTTCAAAGGGTCCATCGCCGTCGATGGCATCAGCTTGACGGTCGCGGCGGTCCGCAAACGGAGCTTCCAAATCTGGATCATTCCCCACACCTATGACGTGACGGCGCTGCGCGAACGGCGCGTCGGCGACGCCGTCAACTTGGAACCTGACATCCTGGCCAAATACGCCGCAAAATTTCTCGGCAAAGATTGAACTTACTGATCAGACCGTGGGATTGACGACAGATCGACCGGAGAACCGCAGCGCAGATTTTCAATCTGCGGCATCGCCGATTTCCAATCGGCAGGGCGCCGGCAAGTCCCAGCGTGCTCGGACTGGGAGACGCCCCGCAGAATACAATTCTGCAATACGGCAGAGTGCCACTCTGCGCTACGAGCTTTGTCGTCCATCCCGCGGACCAAGCAGTACTGTACTGTACGTAAGGTGCAGGGAACAACGGTGGGACGACGATGCTGCGGAGCCTTTCTTCGATGGCTTTGGCTCGGCGGGAGCCTCGCCCCACCTTCATTGAGAGAATGCGAACTCACACGATGAAGACTGAAACCAAACCTCGACGGGTGCGCTGGTGGATGCCGGCGGTCATTCTTGCGTTAGCGGCGGCGAGCTTGATTTACCTTCAGTTCTCGACCGACCTCGAAAGCAACTTCAAGAGCATGCAACGCTTCATGACGCTGGCGCTCGCAACTTTGCTCCTGCTCCTCTGGCTGCTCTTCTTCAGCCGCCTGCGCTGGCGAACGCGCTTCATTGGCCTGGGTTTGTTTGCCCTTATGGTGGCCGCTTTCACTCAGTTGGCGCGATTCGACGGCACGGTGGACGGTTCTGGCGCGTTTCGAGTCGTGTGGAAGTGGAGACCCAAAAGGGATGGCAACGTAGGTGAACTCAAGGCGAACCCGCCCACGACGAACCAGCTTGCGCTTGCGGCGTCGGCGGATTACCCGGCTTTCCTCGGCCGTGACCGCCGTGGCGTCCTCGAAAACATTTCCTTGGAGCACGACTGGGCGACGCATCCGCCACAAGAAATCTGGCGGCAGCCGATCGGGTTGAGCTGGTCGGCATTCGCGGTGGCCGGCGCGCGTGCTGTCACACAAGAGCAGCGCGGGGAGAAGGAACTGGTCGTTTGTTACGAGACCGCAGCCGGCCGCTGCCTTTGGGCGCACACAAACTACGTGCGTTTCAGCGAGTTCATGGGCGGAGACGGTCCGCGCGCGACGCCGACCCTGGAGAATGGCCGCGTCCTTGCGCTGGGCGCCACAGGCATCCTGGATTGTCTGGACGCAGCGACGGGCCGGTTGATTTGGTCGCGAGATACTTTGAAGGAAAACGGCCTGCCGAATCTGATGTGGGCGAAAAGTTCCTCGCCGCTGGTGTTCGAGAAACTTGTGGTGGTCACCGGCGGCTTCACGAATGGGCCCGCCTTGTTGGCTTATCATCTCCACGACGGTTCGCCGGCGTGGCGCGTTGGAACGGATAAAGCCAGTTACAGTTCGCCCATGCTGGGAACAATTGGCGGCAAGCCGCAAATCGTCTGCGTGAATGCTGGGACTGTGACCGGCCACGAGCCTTCCGATGGGCGCATCCTCTGGGAATACACCTGGGCCACCGACAAATGGGCGAAGTGCGCGCAGCCAGTGCTCCTCGAAGGCGACCGCGTGTTCCTGTCAGCGGGCTACGGAATCGGCTGCGTTTTGTTGCAGGTCAAGGGCGGCGCGGACGGCAAGGTTTCCCTGACGGAAGTCTGGAAGAACCGCAATATGAAGTCGCAGTTCTCCAACCTGGTCGTGCGCGACGGATTTCTCTATGGCCTGGACGACGGCATCCTGGTTTGTCTGGACCTGGCCACGGGCGAACGGAAATGGAAAGACGGCCGCTATGGCCATGGCCAGGTGTTGCGCGTGGCCGATCTGCTGCTCGTCCAAACGGAGCCAGGCCCCATCGTCCTCGTCGAAGCGAATCCCTCGCACTATCGGGAAATCGCGCGCCTCGATGCGCTGAAGGCCAAGACCTGGAACGCGCCGGCGCTCGCCGGAGAGTTTCTTCTCACCCGCAATGACCAAGAGGCGGTTTGTTACAGGCTGCCGCTCCGAAGTTCGCACGCCAAGGTTGCCCTGCAATCGCATCGCTGAACCATTGCGTCAAATGCAGGGCAGGCTTCTAGCCTACCCGGTCTGGTCGCCGGATGCCGCGTGGATCGTCTTCGTGCGCAACACCAAGTCAGACTCGGGCATCTACATCATGCCCGCTGACGGCTCACAGATGCCGACATTGATCATCAATGGCGGCGCCCAACCGTCGTGGGGACCGTGATTGAATTCCGGATTTCAGATTTCGGATTTCGGATTTGGAAAACTGGAAACCCCAAATGAAAACGCGACTCCAAAAGAGAAAGTCTGCCTTCACCTTGATCGAACTGCTCGTCGTCATCGCGATCATTGCGATTTTGGCGGGCATGCTTTTGCCAGCCCTTGGCAAAGCTAAGGCCAAGGCGCAAGGCATCCAATGCCTGAGCAACCACCGGCAACTGACCCTGGCCTGGAAGATGTACGCGGAGGATAACCGGGAACGCCTGCTCTACTCCATGGGTGACAGCACCTACGATAGCTCCAAAGCGGGCAGCTCGCACGTCTGGATGACCGGCCTGTTGAGTTTCGACGGAAACAATCGCTCGAACTGGGACGTGGAAACGGACATCAAAAAAAGTCCGCTCTGGCCGTATTGCGGCGCTGCGGCGGGGATTTTCAAGTGTCCGGCGGACCAGAGCACCGTCAAATATCGCGGCGTCGTTTACCCGCGCGTGCGGAGCATGTCCATGAGCTACTGGTTTGACGGCTACGATGGCGCAGCGTTCGGCTCCTTGACCGCCTGGCGCATTTACCTGAAATACGACGATCTGGTTGACCCAGGACCGGCCCGCACCTTTGTGTTTTTGGATATGCGCGAGGACAGCATCAACACCGGGAGTTTTTATACCGATATGACAGGCTACCCAGATCAGCCGGTCAAGACGCGGTTTGGCGAGGATTATCCGGCCAGCTACCACAACCGCGCCGGCGGTTTTTCATTCGCGGACGGCCATTCTGAAATCAAAGGCTGGCTCGACCCGCGAACCATGCCTTCGATCAAGAAAGGGGATTAGAGCGTGTCCGAAAATTGCGCGGGGTCCTGCGGCGAGGGATTTTGGCTGTGGCCAAGGCGGCGAGGTCCGAGCATCCCCAACGCGGGCTGTAAGGACCGAGCCAACGCAGGCCACGGACAAAAGACCCGCCGCCCGGAGGGTTTTCGCGCCAAAGGCCGCCTGGCTTCGTTGCTCCTCAGTCGAAGATCCAGGGAGGATATTCTCCTTCGTCGCGCCTCGCCATCCGGCCTTTGGCGCGAAAACAGGACCCCGCGGAATTTTCGGACACGCTCTTATAACCTGGCAATGATGGGCGCGCCATCGCCCAACAACAAAGACATCATCTGGATGCAAGAGAGAAGCACACGAAGAGTCCGGTAATTGAGACGAGGATTTTTCTTAGCCGCGAAAGTGCCAAGGATCGCATTTGGTGTTCTTTGTGTTCTTTTGCGGCAAATCCGTTTCGGTTGCGGCTGCGCCGCGCTGTGTTCTTTCGCGGCTAAATGATGGAGCGTCGCTTAAACAAACTCGAAGCTTGTTCTATGAAAACCTTACTCGCACAACTTTTGGCATCACTCCCGGTGCGGTCGCAAAAGCCGCCAAGGAACGCGAATCACCGCGAAGCAGAAGCAAAATCACGGCTTTCTTACACTCAAACCCCGATTCCATTGAGAATGGGGTTAGAGGCTCAAATGTTGCAAGGCGTCTTTCGCGTTCCTTCATGGTTAACGCGAACTGCAGGGACGATCTTCCTGCTCACTGCGCAATCCAGTTTGTGCGCGACCCTTACCGTCACCAATACCGAGGACAAAGGCCCGGGCTCGTTGCGTCAAGCGATTCTGGACGCGAATGCGATCGTGGAAGCAGACCTCATTGCTTTCAACATTCCGGGCCAAGCTCCCTTCACGATTAGTCCTGCGACCCCGCTGCCGGGCATCACGCGGTCGGCATCGATTGACGGCACCACGCAACCGGGTTTCGCCGGGAAGCCCATTATCGAATTGGATGGCAGCGGTGTTACGGCACAGCAGGCTGCCGGTCTGCGGCTGGCTGCGGCCAATTGCACGGTGCGCGGGTTGGTGATCAATGGCTTTCAGAGTCGTGAAAGTGCCGGTCTCTTGATCGTTTCGTCCGGAAATGTCATCCAGGCCAACTATATCGGGACGGAAGTGACTGGAGAGATCGCGCTGCCTAATTATAGCGCCGTATGGATTGAAAACTCGTCCAACAACTTGCTCGGCGGGACAACTCCCGAAGCGCGAAACGTCATTTCAGGCATTTCAGGCAACACCCAACGCAATGGATTAACACTCTACCGGGCAAGGAACAATTTAGTGCAAGGCAATTTTATCGGAACAGACGCCACAGGCACGATCGCGTTAGGCAACGGCGTTGGGATCGGAATTGGGGGCGGTTCGAATAACACAATCGGTGGAACCAACGAAGCCGCCCGAAATTTAATTGCCGGAAACAGCTACAGTGGCATCTACCTGACAACGGGCACAAGCAGCAATGTGATCCAGGGCAATTTCATTGGAACGGATGTCTCAGGCCGCCGGGCTTTGGGTAACGAAGAGGCCGGAATATGGATCGACCTCGGCGCTACCCTCAACACCATTGGCGGTCCCGGGCCAGCCGCCGGAAACACGATCGCGTTTAACAGCGGCCCGGGTGTGATGATCGCGGATGGAACCCGCAACGCGATTCGAGGCAACTCAATCTTGGGCAACTCAGGCTTGGCCATCGATTTCGGCTCAGGCAAGGTGATCCTCAACGACGCGGGCGATGCCGACGGTGGCCCCAATAACAAGCAGAATTTTCCCGTGCTCGCTTCCGCCGTCAGCACTGGCCAAGACGTGACGGTGCAGGGCACGCTCCAGAGTCGGGCGAATTCCGTTTTCGATCTCGATTTCTATGACAACCGCGAGTGCTCAGCTTCCGGGTACGGGGAAGGTGAGAACTTTCTCGGCTCAGTGGAAGTGACCACGGACGCCAACGGCGAAGCGAGTTTCAACGTGACCTTCCCGGCGAGTGCTGCCGCTGGCCGATTCATCACCGCCACCGCGAACGATGCCAGGGGCAACACCTCGCAATTCTCGCAATGCCTTCAGGTGAGCGCAGCGGCGCTTTCGACAAAGCTCATGGTCACGCGCCACGCGACAAGCGACTCGCTGATTCTCTCGTGGCCAGCTTCATCGCCGGGCTTCATCCTGGAGACGACTGACAACCTTGCTCCTGCGGCCGTCTGGTTGAAAGTGGCAGAGTCACCGTCCGTCGCGGGAGACTGGAACAGCGTCACGATCAAGCCGTCCAATCGCAGCAGCTTTTATCGGCTCAGAAGGCCATGAATTCAATGTCGCTTTCTGTGACGGCCACACTGAATCGATCAAGCAGGAGAAGCTTTGGGAGCGGACCGACGGATGTTCTCGTCGGGGACGAGCCGTGCTGGAATATGCTGCGCTGAACTGCCGTATCAAACGCTGAAGGTTCGGCTGCACCGCTTGAGTTCCGCCGCACACGATCAAGTCCTCGAACACCTCTGTGCCGAGTTGAACGAAAGCGAAACCGCCTTTCCCGGAACCGACCTGCGCCTCGTGTTCGAGCCAATCCAGGCTCAATGGTCTTCCACGCGATCAGGACTCCTGAGACTAGCGCGTACTGGCGAGACGCCATGCCCGACGATGCTGCAGGCCTGGATGACATTCAGGCCAAGCCGTTCCGCTTTGGCGACGACTTCATCCGATTCCGCCCCCGGATTGAGCCAGAGTTCATCGCAACCTTGCTTTGTTGCCAAATTTGTTCCGGTTGTTGGACGCGCCGATGATGGCCGCCGTCTTCATAGCGGATGATCCTCGCCGACCGCATCGTTGGGCGCAAGAATTCCTCTTGGAGTTTGGGTCAGTTCCCGCAAACGTCCCAGCGCTGGGACACAATCATCCCGAAAGCGAACAACTTGACGCCTGGTCGAAGTGCCGCGTGCTGCGAAATCCGCGAATTCAACGGCTTTTCCCCGAATGATCGTCATTGGCACGACAGGTGCAAAGCTTCGTCAGTTATGCAGTCCCAATTGGGGAGCACACGCGCCCTCGCGTGTTCCGACCGGCGCCCTCGCCGGTCGGAACGTCGTTGAAGACTTATCATCAGACAATCGCTTTGCGGACGGAAGAGTGTGATCGGCGGGGGCGCCGACCACTGCACGCGAGGCGCGTGCGCTCCCCGTCGCTGCTGAACAGACACGGCTTACTGACGCATGGCCCTCAATTGGGCTTGTGCGCCGATGGAGAATCTGCGGGGCCGTGTTGATAGGCGGAGCGCCGCACAAATTCCTCCTGGGTTTTCTGCCTGCGGAGTGTCGCGGTGTTGGACAAGCAGTGATTCAAAACGAGACAGTACCGCGGCAAGACACAAGACCCAGAATCTGAAGGAGCAATTCTATGGCTATCAATCCTGAACATTTCACTTACCTGAAGAATCTCGCGGCCTCCCGTTCGGGGGTCCTTCTGGAGCCAAGAAAAGCTTTTATCGCGGAAGGCCGCACTTGCCCCTCGCCCAAGAAACAGGAATGGAAGCGGTCGCCCAACTCATCGAAGAAATGGAGCGCCAGGCCGACAACGGGATCCATCAAGCTGCGGTGGAAGCTTTGCTGCCGGGCGACACGGCGTTCTTTCGGGACATGCACCCTTTTTTGGCTCTCCGGACGCAAATCTTCAAAACCCTCGCGATGAAACGCGAATCGGATCGCCGCCTGGCGATCTGGTGTGGCGGATGCGCCAGCGGTCAGGAAGCATACTCCGTCGCCATGCTCATCCACTGCTACTTTCCTCAGTTCCTTAATTGGGACCTGCAAGTGATCGCGACCGACATGTCCCAGGAGGCGCTCAACCGCGCGAAGGAAGCGCGATACAACGACATCGAGACCCACCGCTGTTTGTCCGCCATGTTGTTGCGCCAGTATCTGCGGCCATCGGGGCGCGATTATCTGATGAAGGAGGAGAATGCAAACATGGTGCAGTTCGAACCCCTCAATCTCCTTGAGGATTGGGCGTCCTTGCCGGAACTGGATGTGATCCTTTTGCGGAACGTGCTCACGCATTTCGGCCCCGATGTCAGGAAAGAGGTGCTCACCAGAGCCGGCCGCTTGCTGAGGCCGGATGGCTACTTGCTCCTCGGAGCGCGCGAAACCGCGCTCGAGATGGATGCCTTGTTCAACGTTGTCCCCGCAGAAAACGCCTTTTTCTTTCAGCCGTGCGCGGAGCTGGTCCATAATTGAGGGTAGGGCGAGTCCGTCCCGGCGAGCCGTGTCCGACGTAGTGGGAACACGTTGGAGGCGGCTCGCTGGGGACAGGCTCGCCCTACCGAAGTCAAACTGAGAATTGCTGACAATTGAGTGATCCCTTGAATCATAAGACTGCTCCCCAGCCGCGCCTAATCGTTGCACCACCGTTTTAACCGATTTATCGATTTTCACGACTAAAAGCGGCCTGGCCGCGCGGTGCGTGCATGTATCTGATTGATCCGGACGATCTGATCGACCGCGCGGAAGCGTTGGAGCCGCTGCCTGCGAGCACCGCCCGTCTGGTCTCGCTGATCAACAACCCGGACTGCGACGTGGACGAGATTTCCAAGGTGATCGCCTTCGACCAGGCGCTGACCTTGAAGCTGCTTCGCGACGCCAATTCCGCTTTTACATGTACCTTGCTTCAAGTTCACCATGCGGAATTGGGCGGGCTGATCGGGCGTCGGTGGAAACTGCCCGACAACATCGTGCTGGGAATCATGCATCACCACACGCCCGAAGAAGGGGCCGATGTAATCTGCGACGCAGTTTCTCTGGCGAACCTCGCGGCCAAGAAGATCGAGGCTGACCTCGCGAAAAAGCCGTTCACAAATCAACTGGACGTCGGCGTGTCCAAGCGGCTCGGCATCGATCCGGCTAAATTCCAGGAATTGTGTAACCACTGCGCCCAGTTATTCCAAAAGGTCGCCGCGCTCTACGGGGTCAGTTAACGTCTGGCCGAAGGTAGGGCAGGCTTCCAGCAGCCTGCCAGTGGGAGAATGGACATTTTCGGCCATGAATCCCAAGGGATTCTCGACCGAATGATTGCGATTAAGTTTACGAAGAATCCAGGGGCGTGGATTAATGGATTCGGGATCAACCCCAGCCCGGCATTGCACATCTCGGACGACTTTGATTGCGGCCACGCTCGTGCCTGTCATCCTGAGCGCGTGATGGACTCGAACCGGAAGCAGCGCCTCAAAAACCTCGTTGGCACACTGGTTCTGCTGTGCTTCCTTTGGGCTGTGCTTCGCTGGTTTGAGTACAGCCAGGTTTATCACCCTCACAAAAAGCTGGAGCAATCGGGCGCAGCTTTGGGACGTCCCTGGGAAAACGTCTTTTTCGAGGCATCCGACGGCGTCCGGCTCAACGGCTGGTTCTTTCCGGCGGATGCGAACTCCCCACGGCGTCAGTGGGCCGTTCTGCTCTGCCACGGGAATGCGGGAAACATCAGCCATCGCTTCGCTTACTTCGAGCTGCTCATTGAACTCGGCGTCAACGTTTTCGCATTTGATTACCGAGGTTATGGGGCGAGCGAAGGCAGGCCGTCCGAAGAAGGAACCTACGCCGACGCCCTGGCAGCCCATCGATGGCTGCAGGAAAAAGGCTTGGCGGCGGAGAAAATCCTGGGGCTTGGTGAATCGCTAGGCGGTGCCATCGCGGCAGAACTTGCGGTGCGGGCCCCGCTGGGCGGGATTATCCTGCAAAGCACGTTCAGCAGTGTGCCCGACGTGGGCGGGGAGCTTTTTCCCTGGCTGCCCGTCCGATGGATCAGCACGATTCACTACGACGTTCCCGCGAAGCTGGCCCGAATCAAAACGCCGGTGCTTATTCTGCACAGCCGGGAGGACTCGCTCATTGGATTTCATCATGCGGAAAAGAACTTCGCGGCAGCCAGCGAGCCGAAATTCTTGCGTGAACTGGCCGGCGACCACAATGAGTCCTTGGTCACGGATGCCGAACGCTACCGCAGATACGTGGACGAGTTCTTGAGGTTAATCGAAAGTCGTTCCGAAATGCGGAGGTGAGGAAACTTGAACTTTGAACTCAACCCGGCGGCCAGCTCATGGGACGCCCGCCCAGGATGTGGCAGTGCAAGTGTGGGACGGATTCGCCGCCATGGGGACCGTTGTTGATCACGAGCCGATACCCGGATTCCTTGAGGCCAAGGCTGGCGGCGACTTCCGCGGCCTTCAGCAGCAAATGTCCCAGAACGGCGTGATCGGACGGCGCGGCTTCCGCAATACGCGGGATCGGTCTTTTGGGAACGATGAGGACATGGGTTGGAGCGACCGGCTTGATGTCTCGAAACGCCACCACAAGTTCGTCTTCAAACACGATCTGCGCGAGGATTTCACGCGCAGCGATTTTCTCGAAAAGGGTTTTGCTCATGCGGGATGGCTAAAATACCACCAACCGGCACGACGAAGCGGGCGCCTCGGTTTCCAGACAATCCCTGAGATAATCGACAATCTGGTCGTGCAACGCCTGGCAGCGTCCGCTCCAGCGTTTGGCGCCGAGAAGGCCTTTCACACATCCGCGAAGACCCTCGAATTTCAGGACGCTGGGCGACTTCGCCAATCTTGCGCTCAATTCCTGGCGGATCGTTGAGAAGAAAGCCAATTCAAACCCCGCGCCACAATGCGAGGCGAGGGCGCCCAGATCAGCGGTTTCCGTTTTCGAGGCGGATTGGGTTTGTGCTGCGGAGGAACCCAATTTCAATCCCACGGCTTGGAGAACCTGTTCAAGAGCGTTGGCGAATTCGGCGACCGAGATGGATTGCCGTCCCAGGTCATGCTTGAAGTAGTGCAACACCGCGGCCGTCGCGTGGCGAATCACTTCCGGATCAACCGCCGAACCTTCCGTATCCACCAATTGAATCGAGAAAAGATCGGGCAAACACGGAATGAAATCCCCGTCCAGCGTTTGGAGCAGCAGGCAATCTCGGTGCAGTTGTATCACATCAACTCCTCAAGCTTCTTGACTTCCTGGACAAACTCGGTCGCCTCTTGGAATCGACGGTAAACGCTGGCGAAGCGGACGTAAGCGACCTGGTCGATCTGCCGGAGGCCCTCCATCACCCGTTCGCCGATGGCCATGGAAGGAACCTCCCGGTCGTATTTCGTGTTGATCTCATCCACGATCCGGTCCACCAATTCCTCAATCACTTTGGGCGAAACCGGACGTTTCTGGCAGGCTTTCCTCAGCCCGGAGAGCAACTTGTCGCGTGAAAACTCTTCGGATCGCCCATCGCGTTTCACCACCATGAGCTCCTCGTGCTCGATCTGCTCGTAGGTCGTGAAACGGTAACCGCAAGCCAAGCACTCCCGACGTCGACGAATCGTCAAGCCACCACGAGCCGTACGGGAGTCGATCACTTTGTCTTCTTCACATCCGCATTTGATGCATCGCATAGGTGACGCGAACTACCACCCGCTGTGGACGGAGGATCAATACCACACTAAATGTTGTGGCGTCAAATGGATTTCTGGCGCGCGCGCCAGAGGCGCCAGAGGCCCCGGACGGTAGGGCCAGCCTCCCCAGCGAGCCGATTCGGACGTGTTCCGCGTGCGTTGATCCAGGCCAAACTTTCAACCCTCGCGAATCAAGCCCCGCCTTCGGCCTGACCGTAGCAGCCGCCTTTGACTTCGGACTATCAGAGCTATCGAGCGGTCGTCGAGAACGCGAAGGATCTCCCCAAGTTATCCGGGGTGATCAAGCAGTTGCTCGACATGATCAAAAACCCGACCAACAGCGCCGCGGACGTGGGCCAACTGATCAGCCAGGACGTCGCGCTGGCGAGCCTGACTTTGAAGCTGGTCAACAGCCCGTTCTACGGCTTCTCTCAAGAAGTCCACAGCATCACACATGCGATCGTGATCATGGGATTCAGCCGGGTGAAGAATCTGGCGTTGGCGGGTTCCGTCTTGCGTTCGTTCAAGCCCACGCAAACTGAAGGATTCGATTATTACGGATTCTGGGAGCACTCCATGGCCACGGCGATCACCGCCGAAACCCTGGCGCAGGCGATCGATTCCGATTACAGCGATGAGGCCTTCATCTCCGGATTGCTCCACGACCAGGGCAAGCTGATCTTCGTCCGCTATTTCCCGGACGAATTCGCCAAAGTCCTCAAGCTCATCGACCGGCAGCAAATCACGATGCGCGAGGCGGAGCAACAGGTGCTGGGCTTCGACCACTCGCACATTGGAGGCTGGCTTGCCGAAAAATGGAGTTTTCCCGAACACCTCTGCCTGGGCATCCGCATGCACCACGCCCCGCTGCTGGCCCGGCAGCATCGGCAATTGATCTGGATCGTTCACACGGCGGACATTCTGAGCCGCGCGCTTTGCATCGGGGCCGGAGGCGACCCGTTCATTCACGAATTGCCGGAGTACGTCTGGAAGCAACTGCGCCTCACTCCCGAACTGGTCCGCAACGTTTTCGAAAGCGTATTGAGCGGGATGGCCCGGGCGGGTGATTTTTTGGAGTTGATCCGGAACGGGTGATTTCAGGAGAGGATTCCATGAACCGAAGCACGCCTCTGGCTCCTAATCTTAATCTTAATCTTTTCCTCCAGTCGGAGAGTAAGATTACGATTAGGAGTAGGATTAGGAGTGCCGGCGGCAACGGGTGCGAGGTGAGTTCATGAATGGGGACATCGCCACTCCCGCATCCGCTGTGGCAGACGAGCACGCCCTCTTCCTGGACATCCTGGAGAGCGTCCCGCAGGCGATTTTTGCGGTCGCCCATGATGGACGCGTCCCGACCTGCAACCGCAATGCGGAATTCATGTTCCACCTCCAACGGGCCGAAGTGACGGATCGCAACTACCAGGACGCCCTGCCTTCCGTGTTGGCCGAGGCGATGACCCGCTTGATGCACTCTGCTGCAAAGGGCGGCGAACTGCTGGACGGGGAGTTCGATTTTTCGCTCGACCGGCGCACCAAACTGCCGCTCGGCATCAGCCTTTGTCCCATGCGCGACCGGGAGGATCGCCCCGGCGGCTTCGTGTTCGTCATCCGTGACATGAGTCTCCGCCACGAAGCGCAACACCTCCGCCGGCTTCATCAAATGAACCTGGAGTTCGTCCACACCATCTCGCACGAGATCAAAGCGCCGCTGACCACGATCCAGTTGGGCGCGGGCGATTTGCTCTCA
Organism: Verrucomicrobiota bacterium; assembly: GCA_016871535.1. Classification (NCBI taxonomy): domain Bacteria; kingdom Pseudomonadati; phylum Verrucomicrobiota; species Verrucomicrobiota bacterium. Next base: position 446 of record VHCZ01000085.1, on the reverse strand, counting down.
CAACGCGCGGCCTGGAATGACGACTGTCTCACCACGCTGCAGTTGATCGATGACGCCGCGCGGCGCATCCAGGGATTGGTGAACGATTTCCTGGATGTGGCGAAACTTGAGAGCGGACGAACCGATCTGGAAACCGAGTTGGGCGATCTGGGTAGGCTTGCGAAGAAACTTGTGGACAGCTTCCACCACGTTCAAAAGGCCGACATCCACCTGGAAATCGATCCCGCTCTGCCCCCGGTCAAATTCGATCCCAGACGAATTCATCGAGCGCTGGAGAACCTCGTCATCAATGCCATCAAATACTCTCCGCCCCCGGCTAAGTGGTCCGTTTCGTAAATACGCTCACGTTCGTTGCGCCCAATTTGGCCTGGGGCAAGGCGCGACGAGCGAGCATCCCCCGCCAGTGGGGCTGTGACCGAGGAGCAACGCAGCCCCAGGCAAAATTC
>VHCZ01000084.1 GCA_016871535.1 Verrucomicrobiota bacterium | reverse complement strand
GTTGACGCCGAATGCCATTGGCGCTTAGCCGTCCCGATGCTATTTATTAGGCTATGAGCCGAACCGCACGAGTGACCGTTCACGCGAAAAGCGATTTAGCCGCGAAAAGGCGCAGAAATCGCAAAAGGATTTGACCGAGGCCATGCCAATCTCAAAATCTTCTTTGAGTTTTTTGAGCATTTTCGCGGCTATTCCGAGAAATGGCTGTGAACGCTTCGCCACACGAGCGCCACTCCTTGGACTTTGTCTCCTGTTTGCGGTTGTCCGGCAAACGGACAGCGATCCAGCGCAGGAGCACTGGGCTTTTCGTCCGCCGCAGCGTCCGCCTTTGCCCGCGGTCCAGAACCCGAACTGGCCGCACAACAGCATCGATTCCTTTGTGCTCGCCCGCCTGGAGAAAGAGAATCTCCGACCTTCGCCCGAAGCGGATAAACCGACGCTTCTCCGTCGCGTCTCGCTGGATTTGACCGGCCTTCCGCCCACGCCCGCGGAACTTGACGCCTTCCTGGCCGACCTTTCGCCCAACGCTTACGAGAAAGTCGTGGGCCGCGTCCTGGCTTCTTCGCGATTTGGCGAGCGCATGGCGATTCTCTGGCTGGACGCCGCGCGTTACGCCGACACCAGCGGTTATCAAACCGACGGCGAGCGGCACATGTGGCGGTGGCGCGATTGGGTGGTCGATGCGTTCAACCACAACGTGCCTTTCGACCAGTTCACCATCGAACAAATCGCCGGCGACCTGCTGCCGAATCCGACCCTCGAACAGCGCATCGCGACCGGCTTCAACCGCAATCACCGGGGCAACTCGGAAGGCGGAATCGTTCCGGAGGAATACGCCGTCGAATACGTCGTGGACCGTGTCGATACGACCTGCACGGTCTGGCTGGGTTTGACGATGGGTTGCGCGCGCTGCCACGACCACAAATACGATCCGTTCACACAGAAGGAGTACTACCAGCTCTTCGCCTTGTTCAACAACGTGCCGGAGAAAGGCCGAGCCGTGAAGCTGGGCAATTCGCCGCCTTTCATTAAAGCGCCCACGACCGAGCAAGCGAAGCACCTGCGAAGGCTCGAGGAGGAACGGGCGAAGGCAGAATGTCGCTTCGACGCGCTTGAGCCTGAAATCGTCCGCGCACAGGCGGCTTGGGAAAAACCGCTCCTCGCTCAGCTGCTCGCCGTAGTGGAAGGAAGAGAAGTCCAGGAGTTGGCGGAAGGCGAAGGAAAACTGCTCGCGCTGGCCTGGACCGTCTCGGCTGGGTTGACGGCGCACTTCCCGCTGGACGGCGTGTCGATCCGCACGAATGCCGCTGCTACTGGCGCTTCTTCCCATGAACCTCAAGGTGGGGCGAGCCTGTCCCCAGCGAGCCGATCTGGACGTGTTCAAAGCTCGTCGAGCGGCTCGCCGGGACGGACTCGCCCTACCACGTTCCGTGAGCAGGGTTCGCAAACGAAGGAAGCTCTCCACGAACCGGGACACGAAGCTGCGCTCACGTTCATCGGCAGCGAGCCTGCATTTGCCCCCGGCAAGTTCGGCCAGGCGACAATCTTCAACGGCGAACGATTCGTGGAGGCGGGCAAGGCCGGTGATTTCGGGTTTCTTGACAAGTTTTCCTTTGCCGCCTGGATTTTTCCGGACCTACAGAACGCGGGCGCCATTCTTTCTCGCACGGCAGAGATTTCGGAGTCAGACGGCTACACGTTGTGCGTGACCAACGGACGCGTGCAGTTGAACCTGGTCAAGCGGTGGCTCGATGACGCGTTGCGGGTCGAAACCGAGGCCGCGGTTGAACCCAAGGCCTGGCACCACGTCGCAGCCACTTACGACGGATCGCGCGTCCCGGAGGGCGTCAGGATTTACGTTGATGGCAAACTGGCGAAATTGCGCGTCAACCTCGACGAATTGAATCAATCCTTCAAAACCTCCGAGCCATTCCGGATCGGCACCGGCGGCGGTCCGGAAACGCGCTTTCGCGGATTGATTCACGACGTGCGCGTTTATGATCGGGTGCTCACGGCGGATGATGCGGCGATCCTGGCCACCGCCGAATCGATCCCCGAAATTCTTTTGATCCCGGCCGAACGGCGGAGCGCAAGCCAGGCCTTGAAACTCCGCTCTTGCTTCCTGGACAAACACGCGCCGCCGCACATCCGTGAAGCGACATTGGAGCTCGCCCAAACCCGAAAGCAGCGGGACGAATTCTCCGAGAATCTTCCGACCACGATGGTCATGGAAGAAATGAGCGTCCCGCGCGACACCTTCGTCTTGGTTCGCGGCCAATACGACAAGCCCGGCGACCGCGTGCGAGCCGATCTTCCCAAGGCGCTGCATCCGGCGGGGCGAGCCCGACGCGGCGAGCCGCTTCACGCGCTTGGAGCACGTCCAGATCGGCTCGCCGGGGACGGGCTCGCCCTGCCGGATGCGGGCGCAGAAGGCGCGCCCATGAATCGCCTCGCATTGGCCCGGTGGCTGGTCGATCCTTCGAATCCGCTGACGGCGCGCGTTGCGGTCAACCAATACTGGCAGATGTTTTTCGGCGCGGGGCTGGTGAAGACCGCGGAGGACTTTGGCACGCGCGGCGCGTTGCCGAGTCATCCCGAACTTCTGGATTGGCTCGCGACGGAGTTTGTGCGGACCGGCTGGAACGTCAAAGCCATGCTCAAGCTGATGGTGATGAGCGCCACGTATCGCCAATCCTCCAAGATCACGCCGAGCGTGCTGCAAAGGGATCCTGACAATCGTTGGCTCGCGCGCGGGCCGCGCTTCCGCTTGTCCGCCGATGCGATTCGCGATCAGGCGCTCGCGGTCAGCGGGCTTCTGGTGGAGAAGCTGGGCGGGCCCTCCGTGAGACCCTATCAACCGGCGGGTTTGTGGAAGGAACTTTCCGGAACGGATTACGTGCCGGACAAAGGGGAGAACCTTCATCGCCGCAGCCTCTACACGTTTTGGAAGCGCACCATCCCTCCGCCGACGATGACGTCCTTCGACGCCGCCGGACGCGAGGCGTGTTCCGTCCGGCAATCGCGCACCAGCACGCCACTGCAAGCGCTGGACTTGATGAATGACCTCGCGTTCGTGGAAGCCGCGCGCGCGCTCGGACAGCGCATCCTGCGCGAAGGCGGCCCAACGCCGGAAGCGCGGCTGCACTACGCATTTCGCCTGGCGACCGCGCGGCCACCGACTCGCGCCGAGTCAGGGATTCTTCTCGAAGCCTTCCGCGATCATCTCGACCATTTCAGAAAGCACCCGCAAAGCGCGGTTGAGTTTGTGAAGGCCGGCGAATTCCCGGAAACGGATGCAAGCGCGGCCACCGAACTTGCCGCTTACGCTTCGGTTGCCAGCCTGATTCTCAATCTGGACGAAACGGTCACGAAACAGTGATCGGCTTTCTCCCCGCCGCGCCGCAATTCAGAGAGGCGCGCACGCACCTCGCGTGCTGGCGCCGGCGCACTCGCCGACCCATTCACGCTCGAACGCTTCACCATGGAGTGACCGATCGGCACGAGCCGTTCGACCGGCGAGGCGCCGGTCGATACACGCGTGGGCGCGTGTGCTCCCCAATTCCGACCGTTTCGGATCAATCGCTTTGAATCGCTCCAAAGCGGGCTTCCAGTTGATTCGAATCAAAGTTTTTCCAGACGGCCCCCAGTCTAGTTTTGAAAACGATCGAGCAACTCTTGAACCTTAAAACGGCAGTTGAACCCACGAAACACACGAAAGTCACGAAAGGAGAGAAGGTTGAACTGGGAGACACGTTCACCAGTTGGGTGGGCATCGCGTCCTTGGTAACTCGTTTAGTTTTTGTGTGTTTCGTGTATTTCGTGGGCCCAACCGCTTTTCAAGGTTGAACGGTGCTGCCGCTCTACGCATGGACTCCAACCGTGAATGGCTTCCACTCGCGCAACCGAGGACCTGGACCATAATGGCCCTGGCCGTCGCGGCCCTGGCCGCCCTCGCTATTCTTGCGCTCTGGTTGTGGCTCGCATCGCCCGGTGCACTTCAACTCCGCCTGCCCGGCGCCGATCAAGCGCCCGGCGACGGCCAAAATGGCGCGAAGGGCAATCCCGTGCTCTCCGGACGCTTGATCGCCGGTGAAGGCAAACCCGCTGAATTGCCCGGAGCCTGGCCGGGCTTTCGCGGCGCCGCCAAGGACGGGATCAACGACGAACCCGCGCCGCTCGCCAAACAATGGGAAGCTCCCGGACCCAGATCGCTTTGGTCCATTGAGGTGGGTGAAGGCTACGCCGGCGCCGCCGTGTCGCGTGGCCGGGTCTATGTCATGGACTACGATCACGGCAAACGCCAGGACGCGCTCCGCTGTCTCTCCCTCGCCGACGGAAAGGAAATCTGGCGCTTCGCCTATCCGCTGCCGGTGAAACGCAATCACGGCATGTCGCGCACCGTGCCGGCGGTCACCGACCAATTCGTCGTCGCCCTGGGGCCCAAATGCCACGTGGTTTGCCTCGACGCCGCGACTGGCGAACTGCGTTGGACTTTCGACCTGGTTCGCGAATTCGGCGCGACCGTTCCGCCGTGGTACGCGGGCCAGTGTCCCCTTGTTGAGAATGGCCTCGTGATCTTGGGCGTCGGCGGTCCGGACGCGCTGTTGCTCGCCGTGGATTGCGAGAGCGGCAAAGTGGTCTGGAAAACTCCGAACCCCAGGAAATGGAAGATGACCCATTCGTCCGTGGCGCCGCTGGAGTTCGCTGGCCGACGCATGTATGCGTATTGCGCGAGCCTCGGAGTCGTCGGCGTGTCGGCAAAGGATGGATCTCTGCTTTGGGAAACTCAGGATTGGAAAATCAGCATCGCCACCATTCCGTCGCCGCTGGCTTTGGAGAACGGCCGGATCTTCCTTTCCGGTGGTTACGACGCCGGGAGCCTCATGTTGCAGTTGAAGCTGGAAGGAGATCGTTTCGCGTGCGAGACGCTGTTCAAGCTGGAGCCGCGCGTATTCGGCGCGACTCAGCACACGCCGATCTATTACAACGGCCAGATCTACGGCGTGCGTCCCGATGGCCAACTGGTTTGCCTGGCCCCCGACGGGAAGATCATCTGGGCCAGCGGGCCAGGTTCCACGTTTGGCCTCGGTCCATTCCTGATCAGCAACGGCTTGATCTTCGCCATGAATGATTCGGGAAAACTGTCGTTGGTCGAGGCGACGTCTGCGGGATTCAACAAACTCGTCGAAGCGCAAGTCTTGCAAGGAAGAGAATCCTGGGGACCGCTCGCGCTGGCCAACGGGCGGCTCATCGCGCGGGATTTCACGCGCATGATTTGTCTGGACGTGACCAAGAATTGACCGGTCTTCCCGATCCTCCGCCTGCGACGACAAGAAATGGTGAACACTGAACAATCGGGGCGTAGCAAAAGCAGGCCAATCGGCGAAAGGTGAGCCTCGAAAGCCAGAGTCATATGCACAGCCCACGTTCCATGATCTGCAAGGTGGGGCGAGCCTGTCCCCAGCGAGCCGATCTGGACGTGTTCAAAGCGCGTGGAGCGGCTCGCCGGGACGGACTCGCCCTACCGAGGCCACGGAAACTTTCAATGACTTGGGTAGGGACGCGTTCCACCGCGTCCCTGGAATCGGTTTCGTTCGATGGCTCGAAAATGTCAGAAACGGCGCGGAATCCGTCCCTGCCATGTTCTCCGTGAATCTTCTCTCCTCAAACCGCCGCGAGTTCTTTCGCCTCACCGTGCGGGCGATCTCCGTCGCCGCGCTCGGCGGCGTGGCCGTCTTGGCGACCAAATCTCATCTCCCTCGCGCCCTCCGTGAAGTTTGTCTGAAGAAACGCATCTGCACAAGCTGCGGGGCCTTCGCGGACTGCGCTTTGCCGCGGGCTTTGGCGGCACGCGAACGAAAGAACGGAGCCTAGAAGCACATGGATAGACACCCCAAAGCATCCCGCGCCGATTGCGGCCATGAACCGACTGCAATCCCTCTCTCTCGTCCTGCGGACACGGTCGCCGCGAACGATCCCCCTCACCCCATCCCTCTTCCCCTCCGAGGGGGAGAGGGTGTCCGCAGGACGGGAGAGGGGGCCGTTCAGGGGTGGGGCGAAGGTCGGGATGAGGGGGCACCGTTCATGGACAAAGCCGCCCTGAGCCGCCGCAAGTTCCTCAAGCGCGGAGCCTGGGCCGCAGCCGCCGTCGGTGCGATCGCCATTGGCGTTGCGGGTTCAAAACACGCGTCGGCGCGAGCCAGACGCGCGAAAGACGCGAGCCATTCAAATCCCTTTGCTTACGATTTGACTTCACTGCGCAAGACGGACCCTGGGTTGATTCATTATGAAGAAGCCGGACGATTCCCCTGCCCTCGCCTGGAACCCAAACGAATTGCCATAGACCGCCAGGATCAGGTCTTCATCGCCTCGGGCCATTACATCTCGATCCTGGATGGTCAAGGGGCAGTAGTTTCCGAAATCGCTTTGCGGGCTTCAGCCCGCGCGATGACGGTGGCGGACGATGGCCTCGTCTATATCAGCCTGCGCGATCACATTGAGGTGCTGGATGCGAAAGGCCGGCGTTCTGCTGCGTGGGATTCTCCCGCGCCGCGCACGTGGCTCACCGGATTGGCCGTGAGCGAGAACGATCTCTTCGCCGCGGACGCGGGCCATCGCTTCGTCCTCCGCTATGATCGATCCGGAAAAATTCGGAGCCGGATCGGAGAACGAGATCGCGAGCGCGACATTCCCGGTTTCGTTGTGCCCAGTCCGTATTTTGATCTGAAGCTCGCCCGCGACGGCTTGCTGCGAATTACGAATCCGGGCCGGCACCGCGTCGAGGCCTACACTATTGAAGGTGACTTCGAATTTGCCTGGGGAAAAGGCTCGGCCGCGATCGAAGGCTTTTGCGGCTGCTGCAATCCCATCACGCTTCACGTTCTTCCGGACGGACGCTGCATTACGTGCGAGAAAGGCTTGCCCCGCGTGAAGGTCTATGCCCCGGACGGCACGTTTGAATCCGTGGTCGCCGGGACGGAGGGCTTTCCTGAAAACGCAAAGGTTTCGGCCAAGGACGACGCTGACGGCACGCAAGGCGGATTGGACGCCGCCGCGGATTCCCAAGGGCGCATCTACATCCTGGATCCCGTCGCAGGCAATGTCCGTGTTATGGTGAGGAAAGGGACACGAAAGGACGCTAAGGCATGATGAGATGCAGGCTCGTAGCGCAGATTTCCAATCTGCTGTATCGCAGGCTTGCAGCCTGCGGAGCTCCGATTAATCGCACGCGCACGAGATTTCCTGGCCTCTGCCGATTGGAAATCGGCGATACGGCAGATTGCAAATCTGCGCTACAAACCCTCGATGCGAAAACCAATCTAACGATTTAACGCTGTAACGATTCAACGATTCTCTGCCCCTGCCGTGGATGCCAACCCCCCAACAAACACGCCCGTCAACCGCCGGCAATTTCTGCGCGACGGTTCCCGCGCGGCTGCGTTGACCGGTCTGGGCGGGCTGCTTGGCGTGTTGGGCACCCGCAGCACGTCGGCGACGACGGTTTGGCAGATCGATCCGAGCAAGTGCTTGCGGTGCGATCGCTGCGCGACGCACTGCGTGCTGGAGCAATCGGCTGTCAAATGCGTGCACGCGCACGCGATCTGCGGTTATTGCCAGTTGTGCACGGGATATTTCGTCCCGGAACCGAGCGAACTCAACACCGCGGCGGAAAACCAGCTTTGCCCCACAGCGGCGATCAAACGCACGTTTGTCGAGGATCCCTACTACGAATACGCGATCGACGAGCAGTTGTGCATCGGCTGCGCGAAGTGCGTGGAAGGCTGCAATCGCTTCGGTAACGGCTCGCTCTTCCTCCAGATTCGGCACGACCGTTGTGTCAACTGCAACGAATGTTCCATTGCCCAGGTCTGTCCTGGCGATGCCTTCCGCCGCGTGCCAGTGCAGCACCCGTACTTGCTCAAGATGAGCCACTGAAATGAGCGAGCCAAATTCATGCATGGATTCGGCGCGCATTGGAGTCCTGAGCCACACCCTGCATGTAGTCCCGGCTTTAGCCGGTCCGGAACGCCGGAGCCGCCTAAAGGCGGGACTACAAACCGACGCAGGTTCATGGGAAGCTGCCTTGGTTTCAGAACCATGCACACGGCCCATGAACCAGGCACGCGGAGCGCCGGTAGGGCGAGTCCGTCCCGACGAGCCGCTCTACGTGCTTGGAACACGTCCGGACCGGCCCGCTGGGGACAGGCTCGCCCTGCCAGCGCGTTCCTGGGAAGAGCGCTCTGAAACCATTTTGCGCAATGAACCGCTGAACTTGCCCCCAGTCCCGCGCTTCGCTCAATGGTTCTTGCGCCAGACGTTGCAGTTCGCCTCCTTCTGGCTTCTGCTTCTCGCCAACGTCACCGCCTCCGCGGAACAGCGCTTTCCACCCCCCGAATTTGAAAGCGGCTACGCGCTTCCGGGCACCAAAACACCTCCGCCGCGGTCCAATCCCATGCAATACGTGGACGTCGCGGTTCTGCTCGGCGCACTGGGAACGGCGTCGTATCTGGCGCTGAAGAAACGCTCGCGCAACGGCGTGGTGGCGCTCTCGATTTTTTCCGTCGCTTATTTCGGGTTCTATCGGAAGGGGTGCGTCTGCGCGATCGGTTCCATTCAAAACGTGGCGCTGGGTTTGTTTGATTCAGGATATGCCGTGCCGTGGGCGGTTACCGCGTTTTTCCTCGCGCCGCTGGTCTTCGCGCTTTTCGCCGGGCGCACTTTTTGCGCCGCAGTCTGTCCGCACGGCGCGCTTCAAGATCTCATGCTGCTTAAGCCCGTGAAGGTTCCGGCCTGGCTGGAGCAAGGCCTGGGAGTTCTGCCGTTCGTTTATCTGGGCGCGGGAGTGCTCTTCGCCGCGACGGGCAGCGCCTTCATCATTTGCGAATACGATCCGTTCGTGCCGCTGTTCCGCATGAACGGAAGCCACGCCATGCTGCTCCTGGGCGCCGCGTTCCTGCTGATCGCGACCGTGGTTGGCCGGCCGTATTGCCGCTTTCTTTGTCCGTATGGCGCGTTGCTCCGCCTGACGGCCAGCGTTTCCAAATGGGGCGTCACGGTAACGCCGGATTCCTGCACGCGCTGCCGCCTGTGCGAGGAATCCTGTCCGTTCGGCGTCATTGAGGAGCCAACGCCGCCGCAGAGCCACTGGCCCACGCTGCGGCTCGACAGAAGACGGCTCGCGCAGTTGATTGTCTTGCTGCCAGTGCTCGTCCTTTTCGGTGGTTGGCTGGGATCGAAATTGTCGGTCGCCGCCTCGCAGATGGACCCCACGGTTCAACTCGCCGAACGATTCAGCCAGCATCAAACCGCGCCGGTCCAACCAGGCAACCAAACCGCGGAAAGTCTCGCTTTGATGCGCGCGGAACGAGACCCGAAGGCACTCCTGACTCAAGCGCTAGAAACACGGCAAAGCTTCCGGATGGGCGGGTGGGTGTTTGGCGGGTGGGTCGGACTGGTCATCGGCGCGAAATTGATCAGCCTCGCCGTTCGCCGCAACCGGCACAATTACGAGCCGAACCGCGCGAGCTGCTTCGCGTGTGCGCGCTGCTTTTCGTCCTGCCCGAATGAGAGAGTGCGCTTAGGGTTGATGCCTCCCGAACTTCCGGGACAAAGCACGACACCGCAGCCAGCCCCAGCCGGAGCCCACACACCGACTTGAGCAAGCCATCGCGAAATCTTAACAGGAGCTAACGAAGACAACAGAGTGAACAGGATTTCAGAAAACAAGAGCGGGGCTTGGCGACGACATGACAGATCGAGGAATGGCAGTTGTGAGCGGCCTGTGGCAAAGTCGGATTCTCGGTGGTTCACGGGAAGCTTCCTTGGTCTCAGGGCCATGCCCACGGCTCATGAACCGAGAACTGCGCGGACCGCAGCCTTCAGGCTGCTTGCGGCCCCGCTTTGGAGTTCGGCGTTGAAGCGGCCTAAAGGCCACGGTCCGGGAGACGGTTCATGAAGAGCTTATGAGCGATCTCCCTCATCCTGTGAACCGTGCGCTGCCTACCCGGGCAACCGTCATTGTTGCCTGGATCGCCGCCGTCTTCTGTTTGATCGTTTCCGGGACCCTGGCCATCCAGCGCATCCGCGCCAGTTCCACTTCCACCTGGAAAACGCCGGAGTTGGAAGCGCTCCAACAAAAACTGCGGGCCTCGCCGAAGGACGAAGCGCTCCAGCAGCACATTCGCCAATTGGACCTTCAACTCCGCGAACGCTATTTCCGGCGGTTGGCTCTCACCGGCACCGGCAGTTATCTGCTGCTTTGTGGCGCGCTCGTCTTCATTTGGTCAGCCAAACGCGCCGCGGCCTTCCATAAGAAGCTTCACCTGCCACAGCCAAAATCCGAAATCGAGGATGAGAGCGCCATTGCGCACACGCCGATGCGTTGGTCGGTCGCGGCAGCGGGCGGCATCGTTGTCACAGGCTTTATCGCGATTGTTTTCACCGCTCAGACGACACTCCCCAATCAGTTGAGCGACCTTGAAAAACTCGCTGGAACCTCTCCTGCCGGCTCTGGTCAGGCCCTGAAGTTTCCTTCCCGCGAAGAGATGCAAGCGAACTGGCCGCAGTTTCGCGGCGTTGATGGAGACGGCGTGACGATCCAGACCAATCTGCCGATCAAGTGGAACACGCAGACGGGCGAAGGCGTGGTGTGGAAGAGGGCCCTTCGCTTGCCCGGCTTCAGTTCACCCATTGTTTGGAACAATCGCGTATTCCTGTCCTGTGGCGACGAGAATCGCCGCGCGATCCTCTGTTTCAATGCCGCCAACGGCGAATTGCTTTGGGAACGAACCGTGGAGCCTCCCCCAGGCGCTGCTATTCAATTGCCGGAATCGCCGCTGCAAGCGGGCTTCGCCGCCGCGACCATGGCCACGGACGGCGAGCGCGTCTGCGCCATCTTTGGGACGGGCGAACTGGTCGCATTGGATTTCGCCGGCAAGCCGGTTTGGTCGAAGCATCTTGGCCTGCCCAAAAACCCCTACGGCCACGCCTCATCGCTGGCGTTGTGGCAAGGGCGATTGCTGCTGCAACTCGATCAAGGCGAGTCCGAGGATCGCAAGTCACGGCTCTACGCGTTCGACTGCGCGACCGGGAACATTCTCTGGCAACGCCAGCGTCCTGTCTCCACTTCGTGGTCCACGCCGATTGTGATTCAAGCCGCAGAGAAACCGCAGGTGATTACACTGGGCGTTCCGTGGTTGATGGCGTATTCGGCGAATGATGGGACTGAACTCTGGCGCGCCGAATGCCTCAATGGTGAAATCACTCCTTCGCCGATCTATGCCGGAGGATTGGTGTTCGCAGTCAGCCCGTCGGAGAAACTGCTGGCGATCCGTCCGGATGGTCAAGGCGACGTCACCAAGACGCACATCGTTTGGGCCGCTGAGGACAATGTCCCTGACATCACCTGTCCCGTCAGCAACGGCGAATTGGTCTTCACGATTTCCACGCCCGGCATGCTGACGTGCTACGAAGCAAGAGATGGCAAGAAGCTTTGGGAGCATGATTTTGACATGGAGTTTCAGGCGTCGCCTAGCATCGCCAATGGCAGGCTGTATTTGGTTGGCATGAAGGGGACCGTCATCGTCGTGGAAGCGGCTCGTCAGTTCAAAGAATTGGGTCGAAGCGAAATGGGCGAAACCATCGTCGCTTGCCCGGCCTTTGCCAACGATCGCATCTATCTGCGCGCGGCAACGAATTTGTATGCGCTAGGTCTGAGAGAACAGAAAACCGCATTGGTCACGCCTGCTCACGTTCGCTTTACCCAGGGTAGCTTGTTCCTCGCAAACCTGGGCTGGAGGACGCAATCCCCTTGGGATTGGCGAACGCCGTCCACAGATTCGTGTAAGGAGCAGAGCCCTCTGTCGCTTTCGTCGAGCCCGCGAGGTCCAAAGCGCGAGAGGACTGGCGCAGTCCAAAAGCTCGCGGTCTATAGCCGGTTCATGGAAAGCTTCCTTGGCCAAGAAGCCATGCTCACGTCCCAGGAACCGAAAACCGCGCGGACCGCAGCCTTTAGGCTGCTTCAGCGCACTCTCCGGGGTCGAGCGTTGAAGCGGCCTGAAGGCCACGGTCCGAGGAGACGGTTCATGGAAAGCTTCCTTGGCCAAGAAGCCATGCTCACGCCCCAGGAACCGAAAACCGTGCGGACCGCAGCCTTTAGGCTGCTTCAGCGCACTCTCCGGGGTCGAGCGTTGAAGCGGCCTGAAGGCAACGGTCCGGGAGAAGGGTTCAGGGGAAGCTTTTTTGGTTTTAGAACCATTCGCACAGGCCCAGGAACCGGCCGGATTCGCCCTCATCGGTCCGGCGGACACCCTCTCCCTCACTCGGGGAGAGGGAAGGGGTGAGGGGGCGCTGCCCATGGGGAGACAGAGTGCAATAAAATGGAGAACCTTGATCTAACGTTCGTCGATCGAACCGTGACGCAGCTTGGCCGCGCGCCGGACGCGGTCATTCCGATCCTGCAAGCCTTGCAGGAGCATTACGGCTATCTCCCTTCCGAAGCGCTCGAACGCGTGTGCCACACAACTCAGATCACTCCCGCTTCCATCAGTGGTGTCGCGACGTTTTACGATATGTTCCGGCACAAGCCGGTCGGGAGATTTATCGTCCACGTTTGCCGCGGCACCGCGTGCCACGTCGCCGGCGCCGAACGGATTGAGGACGCTTTGCGCCAGCGCTTGCGCATTCCCGCCGGAGACGAGACCGATCCGGATCGCCAGTTCACCATCGAACCCGTCGCTTGCATCGGCTGCTGCACGCTCGCGCCGGTCGTGCGCATGGACAAGACCACTTTCGGCCACGTCACCACGCAAAAAGTCCCCAAGATCATCCGTGATTTTCTCAATGTCAGTGAAACCGAGTGTGCCGTGGAGAAACTCGGCCAGACACAAAAGCGCGCCGGCAACGGCGGCACCGTCATCCACGTCGGACTCGGTTCCTGCTGCATTGCCAAAGGCAGCGACCGTCTCTTCCACGCCCTTCAGCAACAGGCGCGGCAAACCGGCGCCAATGTCGAAGTCAAACGCGTCGGCTGTGTCGGCATGTGTCATCGCACGCCCATGATTGAAGTGGTCGCTCCGGGCAAAGCGAACACGCTCTATGCCGGCCTGGGCACAAGTCAGGCGAACTGGATTGTGCAGCGGTACGGCAAGGCTCGCGGTCTGGCGCAGCGGCTCTCACATTTCTGGAACAGAGCTTTGGACGGCTTGCTGCTCGACGACTCCAAGCCGGAGGCGAATCGGTACGCGCTGAACGTCCGCGAACCGGCGGTGAAATCGTTTCTGGGAAAACAGGTGCGCATCGCCACCGAACATTTCGGCAAACTTGATCCGCTGGACCTGGACGAATACATGGCTCACGACGGCTTCGTCGCGTTGCGGCGCTGTCTGGAGAAACAACCGCCCGAAGAAACCATTGCCGTCATCGAACGATCCGGATTGCGCGGACGAGGCGGGGCCGGATTTCCCACAGGCCAGAAATGGCGCTACGCCCGGTCGCAGCCGGGCGAAATCAAATACGTGATCTGCAACGGCGACGAAGGGGACCCCGGCGCGTTCATGGACCGCATGATCCTCGAATCGTTTCCGTTCCGCGTGATCGAAGGGCTGGCGATTTCGGCGCTGGCGGTCGGCGCGCATGAAGGCGTGTTCTACATTCGCCGGGAATATCCGCTGGCGGTTCGCCGAGTGCGCGCGGCCATCGAAGCGTGCGAGCGCCGAGGCTGGTTGGGCGACGCGCTGTTGGGATCCAGTTTTCCCCTGCGCCTCACGATCAAAGAGGGCGCGGGCGCGTTCGTGTGCGGGGAAGAGACGGCGCTCATTGCTTCGGTCGAGGGCAAACGCGGCATGCCTCGGCTGCGACCGCCCTTCCCGGCCGAGGCCGGTCTTTGGGGAAAGCCGACTGTGATCAACAACGTCGAAACCCTGGCGCTGGTCCCGTGGATCATCCGCCATGGCGCGGAAGCATTCGCCGCGCTGGGAACGCGCTCGAGCAAAGGCACCAAAGTGTTTGCGCTCGCCGGCAAGATCCGGCGTGGCGGATTGATCGAGGTCCCGATGGGCACGACCATCCGCGAGATCGTGGAAGAGATCGGCGGCGGCGCGGCGGCGGGCCGTCGATTCAAAGCGGTCCAAATTGGCGGGCCGTCCGGCGGCTGCATTCCCGCGCGCCTGGCGGACACGCCGGTCGATTACGAATCGCTGCGCGACATCGGCGCGATCATGGGATCGGGCGGTTTGGTGGTGATGGACGACGCCGATTGCATGGTCGATATCGCGCGCTATTTCCTGGAGTTCACCCAGAATCAATCGTGTGGCAAGTGCACGTTCTGCCGGATCGGCACGCGCCGCATGCTGGACATTCTGGATCGGTTGTGCGCCGGCAAAGGACAACGCCAGGATCTCGACGAACTCGAACGTCTGTCGAAACAGGTCGGCCAGGGCAGTCTCTGCGGTCTCGGGAAGACGGCGCCCAATCCCGTGCTCACGACTCTCCGCTATTTCCACGATGAATACGAAGCGCACTTGCAGGGCCGTTGTCCGGCGCAGCGTTGCCGAACCTTGATCAAATATCGCGTCACCGAGGAATGCGCCGGATGCACGCTCTGCGCCCAGCATTGTCCGGTCAACGCGATTCCCATGACGCCGTATCAGCGCCACGAGATCAACCAGGACCTCTGCACGCGCTGCGATTCCTGCCGGCAGGTGTGTCCGCACGATTCCATCGAAGTGAAATGAGCACCTGCACCATCGACGGCCGCGAGGTTGACGCCGCTCCAGGCGAAACGATCCTCGCGGTTGCTCAGCGCCTCGGCATCGATATTCCCACGCTTTGTTATCTGGAGAAGTGCGGCCCGCTGACGTCTTGCCTCGCGTGTGTCGTGAAGGTCAACGGCAACAACGGCCAGAGCCGTGTCGTCCCCTCGTGCGCCACCAGGGTCCAGCAGGGCATGATCATCGAGTCTGAAAGCGCGGAAGTCCGCGAGATGCGGCGCACCGCCCTGGAATTGCTGCTGAGCGATCACGCGGGCGACTGTCTTTCGCCATGCCATCGCATTTGTCCGTTGCATCTCAATATTCCCGTCATGATCCGCCAGATTGAAACGGGCGAATTGCGCGAGGCGATCGCGACGATCAAAGACTCCATCGCTATGCCTGCAGTGTTGGGACGCCTCTGCCATCATCCCTGCGAGAATGGCTGCCGGCGCGGCACGTGGGACAACCCGGCGGCAATTCGCGATCTGGAACGATTCGCGGCGGACGCGGACCTTCAATCCCAGGCGCCTTATCTTCCGCCCTGCAAAAGCGCGAGCGGCAAATCCATCGCCATCGTCGGAGCCGGTCCGACCGGCCTGGCGGCTGCCTATCACCTGTTGAGGCAAGGTCACGCCTGCACTCTCATTGATCGCCACGAGAAAGCCGGTGGCAGCTTGCGAAATCCGGTCGTGGAAAAGGATCTGCCGCCCGAAGTGCTCAATGGAGAAATCGCGCTGATCGAAAAACTGGGCGCGCGTTTCCAACTCGCCAGCGTCTTGGACATGACGGGCCTGACCGATCTACAGCGCGATTTCGACGCCGTTCTCCTCGCGTTGGGCGAGACGAGCAAGCCGGAGGCCGCCGCGCTCGGCCTGAGCTGGACGGGCGGCGGATTGAAAGTGAACCCGGATTCCTATCAAACCGAACTGATCTCGTCTGAAGATGCAGGGCAGGCTTCCAGCCTGCCGGTTCGCGAGGCGTCCTGCCGCCCGAACGACGGGGCGAGGATGCCCTGTCAACCGGCAGGCTGGAAGCCTGCCCTACATCCTCCGACAGGCTCTAAAGTGTTCGCCGCCGGAAGCGCTGTGAAACCGCTGAAGCAAGTGGCGCGCGCCATGAGCGAGGGCAAAATTGCCGCCGCTTGCATCCATCGTTTGCTATTTGGACAAGCGGTGGAGCGGCCGGGCAAGGAGTTCTCCAGCATCATGGGCCGGCTGGACGACACGGAACTCAAACTGTTCATGATCGGCCCCAGCCCGCATCCGCGCGTCAGTCCATCCTGCGGCACGCAATGCGGCTTCACGAAGAGCGAGGCATCGACTGAAGCCCAGCGCTGCTTACACTGCGATTGCCGGGCCGCCGGGCAATGCCGGCTCCAACATTATGCGGCGCTTTACGAAGCGAATCCGGCGCACTTCCGGGCCGAGCGGCGGCGCTTCGAGCAATACGAAAGGCCGGGCGGCGTCGTCTTCGAACCGGGAAAATGCATCCTTTGCGGCATCTGCGTGAAACTCGCGGAGCAAGCGAGCGAACCACTGGGGCTGACTTTTGTGGGCCGCGGGTTCGACGTTCGCGTCAGCGCGCCGCTAAATCATGCTTTTGACGATGGGCTGCAAAAGGTCGCCGCCGAGTGTGTCGAGCATTGCCCGACGGGAGCAATTGTTTTTCGGAAGACCTGATCAACCAGTCTCAGGACTCCTGATCCTACCGGCGATGCGCATAGAAGCTTCCCACGAACCTGATTCAACCACGGATTTCACGAACCGGCAGGTCGAGCCCGAGTTGATCCAGCAGAAGACCCACGTCGGCACCGGAGGCAGGCACGCAGGGCAGGATGTTTGCGGAACGTTCCTTGACCCACGGGCTGGCCGTGGCTCGTGGTTTCAAGCCGCCTTGGACGCCGAGCAACTGTTGCCACTCAGTCCGCCGCTCACGGCCATACGCTTCGAGCAGATCCTGCGATCCGCCCTCGCGCAGGATTTTCACAATTCGACCCGCCAGATCTTCAGCCTCGCGCAAGCCCACGTTGACACTTTGCATTCCCATGGGGAGCGCTTGATGGCCGGCGTCGCCCGCGAGCCAGCAACGATCGCGGCCAAACTGGCTCGCCAGGCGAGGTTCAAACTGAACATCGACGGACCAGTCGAGTGCCTTGATGGCGCCCTTGAACCACGGAGCGCAGCTTTGGATCCGGGCCAGAACGCGCGCGCGGGTCTTCACATCGACCGCTTCATCGACCAGTAGAACGTCGGTCCGCTCTTTCGAGTGAGATTCCGAGAAGTCGCCGATGTTGGCCTCCTGCAGGCTCCAGCGGCAGCGATTCCCGGTCAATGGCCAGAAGACATTCGTGGAATCGCCGTCGAGGACCACGCGCGCTTCGTCTCCGCATCGGCCGTCGGATTCGAACTCATAAACCTCGAAGGTCGCCGGTTCCGCCACTCGCTCGCATTCAATGTCGAGCGACTGGCGCACGCCGGAATCATAACCGTCTGCGCCCACAACGAACGCGGCGCGCGTTCGCAGCGTCCGCTTCACTTCCCAGTCGAGTTCCCGGATAATGTAGCCCTTGGAGGTTTCACAAAGCTCGTCCACGACGCCGACGACCGTTCCCCGGCCCGGTTCCAGGGCGGACAATCGATGATTCCACTCCACGCGCACGCCGCTGGTTTTCAGGAGCTGCCGCTCCAGACGCTCTTCCAGCGCGCTTTGAGGAAGAACGACGAGGAACGGGTACTTCACCGGCAGTCCCGAAAGGCGCATCTCCGCTTGCCGTTTCTCGCCCTCATAAAACGCGACCGTCTCGATCCGGTGTCCGGACGCCAGAATCTCCTCCGCGAGTCCGTGGCGGTCGAGCAACGCCAGCGACTGCGGGTGCAGCGCGCAGGCGTAGCTATGGGCGGCGGTTCGTTCTTCTTTATCGATGATTCGAACTCTCACGCCGCTCTTGGTCAACGCCAGGGCCGTCAACATCCCGGTCGGTCCTGCTCCCACCACCAACACATCTGTTTCTTGCTCTCGACTCATAGGCTTCCTCCGGTGGTTGGGTTGATTGGTTTTGGTTAGAGTTTCAGTGATTTGTTCCAAAGCTAGAGTCCTTCAAGCTCTGGCGCCGACCAAAACAGATTTTGCCCAATGCTGGACCTTTTTTGTTTGGTCTCAGAAGAACTGGCGAGAGAGACCAAACTTTGCTCCTTGGCCTGTTTCTGCTGGCTGCCCTGTCCAACGCGAACACCACCCAAAGATGTCATGCTCAGACTGATGCCTTCGAGCCGCGGCGACATCCAGGTTCTGGCGAAATTGTTTGGCGGCCAAGGCACGATCCATGTGCCGTCCCGGTCCCCGGACAGCCGCAGCCTGGCTTTCGTGAGTTACCGTCTCGTCCAGCCGTGAAAGTTGAACGGGCGCGGGTTCGCCACCCTATCC
Organism: Verrucomicrobiota bacterium; assembly: GCA_016871535.1. Lineage (NCBI taxonomy): Bacteria > Pseudomonadati > Verrucomicrobiota > Verrucomicrobiota bacterium. The sequence goes on along the minus strand of VHCZ01000084.1, from coordinate 4,138 downwards.
TCCCCCAAACGGCGAACTCGACGCTCGGCTTCGACCGCCTGTCCGCTGCGCTTTTGAGCGAAGCGTTTCCAGGAACGTTCCTCGCCCGGAGAGGAAAAAGATCATGACGCGGCCTCACTCGACCAATAACTTGACTCATACTTGATTTACGCGCCCTCACATGACGTCTTCGGGATTGCTTTCCGGCGCAAATCCGCAAAGCTCCGCGCCGTTCCGCCATAATGAAACCTCAACGGATCCACAGCCATGTCCTCACCTGAAACCAATCAAACCCCTGCCCCGAGCGAGCTGAGCCTGTGGGACGCCGTTTCGATCATCGTCGGCATTGTGATCGGTGCCGGTATTTATGAAACCGCGCCCTTCATCCTCAGTTGCGTCGCAAGCCCGGGCCAGGCCATGCTCGTTTGGGCCCTGGGAGGCGTGCTCTCCGTCATCGGCGCGCTTTGCTACGCGGAGCTGGCGACGACTTATCCCAGGCTGGGCGGAGATTATTTTTTCCTCCGGCGCGCCTACGGTCCCTGGGCGGGCTTCTTGTTCGGATGGTCGCAACTGACCGTCATCATGACCGGCAGCATCGGGATGATGGCGTATGTGTTCGCGGATTACGCGGTGAAACTTTTCGGGACGACCTCGGCCTCGGCGCCCGTTTTCGCCGCCGCCGCGGTGGTGGCGCTGTCAGTGACGAATATCGTCGGTGTCAAATCCGGACGGCGCACGCAAAATATCCTGACGCTGCTCAAGGTGATTGGACTCACAGCCATCGTGATGGCGGGGTTCTTCGCGCCGGCGCCGGTGAAGGCCGCGTCATCTGGGGGCGGCGCGGGTCCAGGATTTCAAGTCGCGATGATCCTGGTGCTTTACACGTACGGCGGCTGGAATGACGCGGCCTTCGTCGTCGCGGAGATGAAGAACAAACGGCGAAGCATTCCGCAAGCGCTCCTGATCGGCACGGCCAGCGTCGCGGTCATTTACCTGTTGATCAACGCGGCCTACATGTCGGGATTGGGATTCGACGGCGCGCGCAATTCTAAGGCCATTGCGGCGGACGTCCTGCACGGGGCCTTGGGTGACGCGGGTGCGAAGGCGATGTCGATCCTCGTGCTTATCTCGGCTTTGGGAGCGTTGAACGGATTGATCCTGACCGGCGCTCGGATCTACGCCGCCGTGGGAACGGATTATCCAGCGATCGCCCCGCTGGCGCGCTGGCATCCGCGGCTCGGCACGCCGGTCACGTCGCTGGTGCTTCAGATGGCGATTTCCCTGGGCATGGTGTTGTTGGTCGGGACCGATCTGGGACGAAGTCTGACGAACGGCGTGCTGCAAGCGCTCGGATTCGCGGCGTTTTCCTGGGAAGGACATGGCGGCTTTGACAGTTTGCTGCGCTGCACGGCGCCAGTTTTCTGGCTGTTTTTTCTGCTGACGGGGATTTCGCTATTTGTGCTTCGCGCGCGGGATCGTGGAACAGAACGCCCGTTCTCGGTGCCGCTTTTTCCCATATTGCCGCTCATTTTCTGCGGAATGTGCGCGTTCATGCTTTATTCCGCCACCACCTACGCGGGACGGTTGACTTTGTTGGGCGCGGCGCCGGTGGTGCTCGGCATGGTTGTGCTTGCGTTCTGCGGCGGGCTTGGTAAACGAAGCGCCCAACCCGGCTAGCAACGCTGAGAGAGAGCGTGGCGAAGCCTAAAACCGTACCGAAATCAATCTAACCCCCTCAATAAATGAAACGTTATTCCATCCTGTTCCCTGTCTGCCTTGTGGCAACCGCCCTTGCCGTCGGTCTGCTCGATCGCGTCTCGGCCCAACAGGCCAAGGACGCCAAGGCCAAAGCTGCCGCTGCCGCCAAACCCGAACGCAAGCCCGACGTGATTTTCGTTCCGACCCCCCAGGCCGCCGTCGATAAAATGCTCGCCATGGCTGAAATCAAACCGGGCGACATCCATTACGACCTGGGCTGCGGCGACGGGCGAATCGTGGTGACCTCGGCGAAAAAATACGGCATCAAAGCCATCGGCGTCGATATCGACCCGCAACGCATCAAGGAATCGCAAGAGAACGTCAAAGCCAACAAAGTCGAACACCTGGTCACGATCAAGCACGCGGACATCTTCGAGTTGGATTTCAGCGATGCGACCGTGGTGACGCTTTACCTGCTGCCGGAATTGAACGTGAAGCTGATGCCCAAACTCGCGAAGCTCAAACCCGGCACGCGCATTGTTTCGCACGACTTTGATATGCGCGGCGCGAAGCCAAAAGAAGTCCAGCAATACTCCAGCGACGACCGCGAGGGCACGATCTACAAATGGGTTGTTCCGTGGGAGAAGGAATAAGTTACTTCCAAACGGTATTCCCGACGGGGCAGGCAAGATGCCTGCCCTACTTTTTTGCCTCAGGAGTTTGCTAATCTTCGTCGCTCCCTCTGAGTCAGCGCAGCCCCGCTGGTGGATGGATGATCCCGTGCGCCTCCTGCAGACGAATCTGCGGGAGACCGATTCCACGCTCGCCATTCGGACACGGCTTACTTCGCGCCCGTGGAGATGCGGGACATCACGGTGGAATTGGCCCAGGATTGTCGACGCGCTCGCGCCGTGACGTTGGGCAGGACAATCCGCCTCACTCGATCGGCCCGCCAGGCAAGGTTCACGTTGCCAAAGTTGGGAAACTACGAAGTGGTAACTCTCGAGTGATTTTCCCAATCCTGAGCGTACTCTTGATCCTACCCGTACGGATACCTCGCCTTTTCGATGGCGAGTCCGCGCACGTCGATTTGCGTCAGGTCGGCGATGCCGATGCCCGCTTGTTCGGCGAGCAGCAGATGGTTGTCGCAAAAGTGGAAGGGTTTGATCCCCCGGGCCGCGCGTGGATTGTCGTAGCCCATCACCGCGGTGCCAACGGCGTCCGTGGATACGGGATTGAGGCCCACGATCAGGACGCCAGGCTCGGTGAATTTGATCGTCGCGGCACGGCTGCACCAGGGACCTTCCCCGCCGTTCATCGCAGTAATGCCGTCGATGATGGCCAGATGGATGGGCCGGGCGGCGCAGATGTCAGCCACGGTGTGCGGCACGCGGTAGGTCGGGTCGGTTGAGGTCACTTCCGGTTTCAGTCCTGGCAACCCAATCTTCCGGGAAGTCCTCGGATTATGGATCGGACCGCGCCCGGCAGTGGCCTCCTCGCTTCCGGCCTGATCCCCATAGAGTGAATTGGGTGTGATGCCGAACAAGTTCTTCATCGAAAGCGTCACCCCGGCGGTGATGTGGTTTTTCATTTTTGCCAGCGAGACCATCACGTCGGTCTCCTCGTACGCGTGATTGAAGTCGAACGACGAAAACATGTACCCGCCCCCGGGAACTTTGAGGTTCGAGTAGCGCTTGCCTTTTCCGAGATTGCGCGTGTTCTCGAATTCCACTTCGCCGAGCGCCGAAAGCGCATTCAGGTCCCATTCGGCAAAACCGAGCGAAGTTTCAAGGTTCGACTTGCTCTGCGTCGATTCGACAAACCGCACGCGCCTGGCGCCCGCGCCGAACAGGAGCGATCCCAGCGCCAGAGCCGTGGAGTAATGCGTCATGTACGTCTCGCCCACTGGACGGTTCATATAGGGCGAGAAATTCGTCCCGGTCAAATTCACCTTCACCGTCACGGTCTTGTTCTTCACCAGGGAACCGATACCGCCGATCAAATCGAAGCTTTTGGCCATGGCCTCGCGCACCTCCGCTCCATAGGAACGGCAAGCCACGATCGCCGCTTTGGCATTCGCCCGGTTCGATGGCGTAAGGCTTTTGGACGAGAGCGAGGCCGCCTCGGCCGCAAGCGCAGTGTAATGGTCAAAGCCTTGCATCAGAGGGACGCCGGCCGCGGCGGCGGCGCTCCAACGAAGAAATTCACGGCGAGAGCAGAGATAAGGTTTCATAGAGGTGGAGAATCTAAGTTCAATTCTTATCGGCTTGTCACCAATCTTTCCACACCCACGCATTAGTCAAGGCGGAATTCGGGCCTGGCGAAAGGAGCGAAAGATAGGGGTAGGGATGACACACGAGCGTCACCCCTCCCTCCGAACCGGACGGGCGGATTTCCCGCATCCGGCTCTCCGGTTGATGGGGTCTCGACGAGAGAGAGCGCACCTTTCGTGCGGTCTCCA